>RFTK01000037.1 GCA_009923505.1 Betaproteobacteria bacterium | reverse complement strand
GACCATGGCGCCGGCTGGCATGTCCGTGGCCAGTAAAGCCCCCTTAGAGGCGTCTTTTGGGCACGCTTCGACTGATACTAAGCCCGATGCCGGAAAAACCCTTGAAGAGCGGGACAACGGTTTGGAGACAGAGGAACTATCCGAAGCCGCACTTCGCAAGCTCGGGGTACCAAGCGACGATATCGTTGACGCATTCAAGGTGTGCTCGGACTCTGCGCAGAATGACGAGTGGTGGCAGCAACGCATGTCCAACGCCAAGCGGAATAAAAAACTTCTTCCAGCGCGTATCCGAGCTGGCAAATCAAGCAAAGGCGTGCAGCGAATCCAGTCCTGGTGGAGTCCACTACTGATTGCTAGTTTCCTCATTCAAGGCAAGCACATGCCTCCAACAAAGGCCGTACGGATTCTTAACGAATCATTCCCGGATTTCTCTGTTGACTCGCATCTCTTGATGCCGTGATGTAGTCCCCTACCGCATACGGTAGGGATTATTTTGGATGACCCCTACCGTAGTACCCCCTGCAAAGCCTTGCTGCGCTTGAAGTCCCTACCGAGTAGGTTGAAACGGTAGGGCTTGATTTGCGAACCTCCACTGCGTTCCATTCACATCCCGGAGGTTTCGATGAGTTCCCAACAACTTCAGCACGGTCTGACTGTCCTGCGCCGCCCTCAGGTTCAACGCCGTACAGGTTTGGCCCGCAGCTCCATGTACGCATTGATCGCAAGCGGTCAATTCCCCAGTCCTATCAACCTGACCGCGCACACCGTTGGTTGGCTAGAGCACGAGATTGAGTCCTGGATTACCCAGCGCACCCAAGAGTCACGCGCGTCCAAATGATTCGGTCTGTGTCAGATCAAATGAGCACACAAGCTCGGATTGATGTCGACCAGGTCCGCCATGCACTTAGGACACGGATCCACGATGTATTGTCCGACCTGTTTCCATCTGGGAAAAAACAGGGGCACACCTTCTGCGTGGGTGACACCCGCGGCTCTCCCGGCAACAGTCTAGTGGTCGAGCTGGCGGGGGAGCGCTGCGGGCTATGGAAAGATTTTGCAACTGATGAGGGAGGAGATCTCATTGATTTGTGGGCTGCTCGTCATGGCCTGGATGCCACGCAGCATTTCCCACAAGTCTTAGAGCAAATCACCGCTTGGCTGGGAATCAATCCCACACCTTCACCTCGAGTTACCCGAACTCAAGAAGCCTCGCTGCCAAACGTACAGCACTGGGACTATTTGAATCTTCAAGGTCAACTGATTGCCCGCGTGTATCGCCGAGATACGGCAAGCGGCAAGGACTACCGACCCTGGGATGTGGTCCAGCAGCGTTACGGCATGCCCACTCCTCGCCCTTTGTATCGGATCCCCCAAATTCATGAAGCCGATACAGTGCTTTTAGTCGAGGGGGAAAAATGCGCCGATGCGTTGACCACCCTGGGCTATGCCGCCACCACTGCGATGGCTGGTGCTTCTGCACCATTTGACAAAACCGACTGGTCACCTCTGATGGGTAAAACTGTCATCGTGTGGCCTGACAACGACATACCGGGTCAAAAATACGCAGCCAATTTGCTGCAAAAACTCCCCCAAGTAGGGGTACGGGAGATTCAATTAATCACCCCACCCGCTGACAAGCCTGCCAAATGGGATGCAGCTGACGCAGTCATGGATGGCACTGACGTAGCCGCATTGATTCAGAGCGCACAAGCTCCCAACAATCCAAATAGGCCACTCCTTGACTGGCACGCCGTCGACCGCTTTCAGGGAGAGCCCCGCGAGCGTCAGTGGTTGGTCGAGGAAATCTTTCCTCAAGCGCAAGCGTCACTTTTAGCGGCCAGTGGTGGAGTTGGTAAATCTTTTCTGTTGCTGGCCCTAGCCAGAGAGGTGGCAAATCACGATGGGAGTTGGTTTAACGCCCCAACAATATTCGGCGGGGCCTTGGCCAGCAGTGGTGCAGCGCTGTACATCACGGCGGAGGATGACGCCATAGAACTGCACAGTCGACTCAACGCCTTGGGGTTGATTCCGCCTCGCCTGTACGTAGTGCCGCTCCCAGATGCAGGAGGAGCCCAAGCCTATTTCGCCCCAGACCCATTAACAAAGGCGCCTGCAATCACATCAGCGTGGAATGAACTGGTTTCGCAGTTTGATGCGCTACGCGACTTGAAGCTGGTGGTATTGGATCCGCTGCAGCCCTTGTGCGCACTTGATTTGAATGTTCCTGAGAACGCTCAGTTCGTCTGCTCCCGCCTGTCGGCACTCGCGTCTCAAACAGGCGCGGCCGTCATTGTGTCGCACCACTTTGCCAAGCGCGAGGCATACACGCCAGAACAGGCAAGAGAGGCCATTCGAGGCACAGGTGGGCTGGTGGACGGAGTCCGCTCCGTTTACGCCTTGTGGCAAGCCAAGGATGACGAGACCAAATCCGTCTTGAAGCGGTTGGGATTGCCTTACCAAAGATCCGCCGTTGTGCATGGTGGTGTCGTCAAGGCCAACGGTCGAGCCAATCTGAAGGTGTTCACGTTCGTACGAGACACGCGCGGACTGCTGTGCGACCGAAGCGAAGAGTTATTCCGTCTCAAGTCACCCAGTGGTGATTTACTGCCCCTGCTGCGCGACGCTATTGCCATCGCAGCAGCCGAAGGCAAGCCCTATACCAAGTCAGGCCTCAATGGTGTGTATGAGAGACGCTTTGAAATGGACGCGCTCTTGCAAGAGGTTGGCAAGCACCGTCTCATTAGCATGGTCGAGGAGTTACTTGCTGGCGGCAATGTGGTCCAAGCCATGGCGGACAACTCCAAGTCTGTGAAATGGCTTGACATACCCACAGGTGATTTAGCCCAGGGGCAACCGAACTTCAGCCCTGGTTTCCTGCAGCGCAACTCCAGTGGGAAAGACCAATTCAACGCCAAGCCGTCCGGCGCTTCATCTGTGGACAGCATTCGATATGGAGAACACCGTGAATAAACACGAACACAACGATCCCAAGATCACCACCCAACCCCTGCCTGGATTCGACCCAGAGATTGAGCGTCGGGTGAGTGGTTGGTTCAACAGTCAACGCCCGCTGGTCTGGATTCCCATCATCAGCCGTCAGAATTTCCCGGACGCTCCTGCTCATGTACTGGCGAACGCTGAACAGTTTCAGTCCCAGTTTCGTGTTCCTATTGCCGAAGCCTCCGACCTTCTAAGTCTTCCAGACAATGTGACCGGGTGGCTATTGCCCGACGACGAAGAGGACACCGATGTGGCTTGTACCGTTCGGAATGGGGAAGTCTATGTTCTTGGCGTTCAAGACAGCAGAACGGGACGGAGACAAACGCTATTGGGTGAGTTACCCGATAACAGGGTAATTTCTTGAATCTGCGGGGTGATTAATTGGGAGAGATACAGCAGCGGGCTGCGGCCAAGTCGGCCAAGTCGGTCACATCCCAGCCCGCCAATTTCCAAGTGTGTCACGCAGCTCTTAACTCCTGAACCACGCCCGTTTTGGAAATCTTCTCAAGGTATTTGGCCCAGGCCTTCATCATCTCCGTGCGATGCTTGAGATATTTGGCGTGGTTGTACGCTGCCGACACTGCATTGCGCTCCATGTGCGCCAATTGAAGCTCGATGTGCTCATGCTCAAACCCCTGCTCATGCAGTAGCGTTGAGGCCACTCCTCGAAACCCGTGCCCGGTCATACGGCCACCGTACCCCATGCGCTTTAACGCTGCCAGGATCGTGTTGTTGGACATGGATTTCTCATGATCTCGCTCCCCCGGGAACAGCAACTTGGAGTGCCCGGTAATGAATTTCAAAGTCAACAAGACTTCCAGCGTCTGAGGGGCCAGCGGAACGATGTGTTCCGTTTTCATCTTCATGCGGCTCGCCGGTATTCGCCACTGCTCTTTCTCAAAGTCGAACTCTGCCCACTTGGCTCCAATCAGTTCGCTCGTACGGACAAAGGTCAACGCCATCAATTTCATGGCAAGGCGAGTAATAGCTGCCCCTTGGTACGCCTCGATCTGGCGCATCAAATCAGGTAACTCCAGGGCGCTGATTCGAGCAAAGTTCTCTGTTTTTCGAGAAGGCAAGATGTCCGAGGGTTTCACACTCCCGATCGGGTTTGTCTGTGCCAGCCCATGGGCCACGGCATATCGAAACACCTGGCCACAGGTCTGGTAGGACCGTTTTGCGATATCCAGCGCCCCACGTGCTGCGATCTTCTTGACCATGCCAACCAGCTCAATGGCCTGGATCTCAGAAATCGGTCGTGCGCCGATAATCGGGAACACATCTGACTGGAGGCGCCGCAACACGTAGTCTGCGTGCCGTTCGTTTCGGGCCGACTTCCACTGTTCATGCCAAGACAATGCAACCGAAGAAAAGGAGTTGTCGGCTGCAATCCGCTTCACCAGCTTGGTGGTCATGCGCTCCACCATCGGGTCCGATCCCATGGCTTTTTCTCGCCGAGCCTGGGCATGGAGATCTCTAGCTTGGGCCAACCCGATGTCTGGGTACAGGCCAAAGGTCATCGTTTTTTCTTTCCCGTTGACCCGGTATTTCCAGCGCCAGCTCTTGCCGCCGGCAGGGGTCACGTACAGGAACAGGCCACCTGTATCACTGAGTTTGTAGGGCTTGTCTTTAGGCGCCGCTTTGTTGATTGCGATGTTGGTCAGGGCCATGGGCCTCTCCTAGCTAAAGCCCATAATACCCCCGCCTTTTGGGAAATACCCCCACTTGCGCCAAAAAATACCCCCAGTTTTACCCCCACTTATGACCGGATTGGATTGGACGATCTGGGACGACAGAAAACAAAAAACCCCCGTAACGCTTTGATTTACGGGGGTTTTTCTGGATTTCGCCGGTCAATCTTGGACTAACCGGGAATCTCAACTGGCGGAAACGGAGGGATTCGAACCCTCGATGGGGCTCTACACCCCATACTCCCTTAGCAGGGGAGCACCTTCGGCCTCTCGGTCACGTTTCCTGGTGCTTCTATTATGCCTGAACCTGGTCCAAGTCAAAGGCCTTGTGCAAGGCCCGCACGGCCAATTCCATGTATTTCTCGTCGATGACCACCGAGGTTTTGATTTCGCTGGTGGAGATCATCTGGATGTTGATGCCCTCTTCGCTAAGCGAGCGGAACATTTTGCTGGCCACGCCCACATGGCTGCGCATGCCAATGCCTACGATGGACACCTTGCAGATCTTGGTGTCACCCATCAACTCGGTAGCGCCCAGGGCCGACATGACACCGGACTTCAGCAAGTCGCAGGCGCGCGCATAGTCATTGCGATGCACGGTGAAGCTGAAGTCGGTTTTGCCATCCTTGCTGATGTTCTGGATGATCATGTCGACTTCGATGTTGGCCTCGGCCACAGCCCCAAGAATTTGATAGGCAATGCCTGGCTTGTCAGGCACGTTACAGAGTGAAATTTTGGCTTCGTCACGGTTGAAGGCAATGCCCGATACGATGGCTTGTTCCATTTGTTCGTCTTCCTCGAAGGTGATGAGGGTGCCGGAGGCGGCTTCTTCCTGTAGGTCGATGTCCCAGGGCGTGAAACTCGAGAGCACGCGCAGGGGCACTTTGTATTTGCCGGCGAATTCCACCGAGCGAATTTGCAGCACCTTGCTGCCCAGCGAGGCCATTTCGAGCATTTCCTCGAAACTGACCGTGCGCAACCGCCGTGCCTCAGGCACGACGCGTGGGTCGGTGGTGTAGACGCCGTCCACATCGGTATAGATAAGGCACTCATGGGCCTTCAGGGCGGCTGCTACAGCCACAGCCGAGGTGTCAGAACCGCCACGGCCCAAGGTGGTGATGTGCCCGGTTTCGTCCATGCCCTGAAAGCCGGTGATGATGACCACCTTGCCGGCGTTCAGGTCGGCGCGCACGCGAACATCATCGATGGATTCGATACGAGCCTTGGTGTAGGCGCTGTTGGTTTTGATGGGCACTTGCCAGCCGGCGTAGCTCACTGCGGGCATGCCTTCAGCTTGCAAGGCGATGGCCAGCAGCGCCGACGAGGCCTGCTCGCCGGTAGCGGCCAGCATGTCGAGTTCACGCAGCGTGTCAGCCTGGGTGACGCCAGTCTGGAGTTCTTTGGCCAAGCCGAGCAAGCGGTTGGTCTCGCCGCTCATGGCGGAGGGAACCACCACCATCTGGTGGCCGGCGCGCGCCCATTTCGCCACGCGCTTGGCGACGTTGCGGATGCGTTCGGTGGACCCCATCGAGGTGCCACCGTATTTGTGGACGATCAATGCCATGGTGTGTGAATAAGTTCAGGCAAAACCTAGGGATTGTACCAACCCAGGCTGTCGCCCTCGCGTCGGACGCACCCGCCCCCCACCCGCATCTCAATCCGATGTCCGCGGGTGGTGCACGCCTGCACCTGGTGCACCAGTTGGTCAAGTTGGGCGGTGCTGGGCCGCGCAGCAGGATCGTCCAGCGTGCCCAACCAATACCGCAACAGGTTGGCCATGCGCGCGGGGTTGAGTTGCTGCAGCGCTTGCAGGCGCGGGGGCAAACCGGTGTTCTGCGCATCCAACTGGGCCAGCTCGCCCAGCAGCTCTTGCGCCTGGGCCGCATGGCGAGCGCTGCGCGCCAGGGTGTGGCGAATGGTGGGAAAGCAGGCTTCCAGCGCCGGCATCAGCTCGCGACGGATGCGGTTGCGGGTGAAGCGCACATCGGTGTTGGTGGGGTCCTCTACCCAACTGACTTGGCAGGCCGTGAGCCAGTCGCGCAAGGCTGCACTCGGCACCTCCAACCAAGGGCGGTGGAAGGTGAGGCCATGGCGCTGGCGCCGCGCCGGCATGGCGGACAGACCCGGCAATCCCGCACCGCGCGACAAGGCCAGCAGCAGGGTCTCCACCTGGTCGTCTGCATGCTGCGCCAGGGCAATGTCGTTCACATCCGGCCAGTGCTGTTGGACGGCCTGGGCAATTGCCCGGTAGCGAGCCGTGCGCGCGGCCTCTTCAGGGCTTTGCCCCGGGGCAGCGCGCGCGTCTACCCGCCACACCTGCAGCGGCACGCCCCAGCGCTCGCACCAGTGTTCGCAGTGTTGGACAAAGCCTTCGGCAGCGGCTTGCAGCCCGTGGTGGATATGAACAGCCCTCACTTGACCGGGCCAACGCTGACAGCATGCCAGTAGCAAGGCCATGGAGTCAGCGCCTCCACTCAAAGCCACCGCCACGGGCAAGGAAGGGGTGAAGTGGTCCAGCGACAACGCAGGAGATGTCGGCAGCGCCGCGATCTTGTGGCCTGGCACTGCTCCCGCGGGCGCGCTACCCACGGGGTGCGAGGACTCTGAAGCCGTCAGAGGATCAACGCGATTCGGCCTTGGTGTCCGAGAAGCGGCCATAGCTTTGCAGGCGCTCGTAGCGACGGTCGAGTAGCTCCTTGAGCTTGAGATCCGCCACCTGGCGCCAGGCATCGTTGAGACCACGCTTGAGGGCCGAGGCCATTTGCTCCGGATCGCGGTGCGCGCCACCCAGGGGCTCGTTGATGATCTTGTCGATCAGGCCCAGCGCCTTCAGGCGATGCGCCGTGATACCCAAGGCCTCGGCGGCGTCTTCAGCACGTTCGGCGGTTTTCCAGAGGATGGAGGCACAGCCTTCGGGGCTGATCACGGAGTACACCGAGTACTGCAGCATCAGCACCTGGTCCGCCACGCTGATGGCGAGCGCTCCACCCGAGCCCCCCTCACCAATGATGGTGGTGATGATGGGCACTTCGAGCTGGGCCATCTCGAAGATGTTGCGACCGATGGCCTCACTCTGGCTGCGCTCCTCGGCGTCGATGCCGGGATAGGCGCCCGGGGTGTCCACGAAGGTGAACACGGGCAGCTTGAATTTCTCGGCGGTTTTCATCAACCGCAAGGCCTTGCGGTAGCCTTCGGGACGGGTCATGCCAAAGTTACGCAGGGCGCGCTCTTTGGTATCGCGGCCTTTTTGATGACCCAAGACCATGCAAGGCTGGCCATTGAAGCGGGCCAGCCCGCCCACAATGCTCAAGTCGTCGGCAAAGTGGCGGTCGCCGTGCATCTCCACAAAATCGGTGAAGAGGTGACCGATGTAGTCCAGGGTGTAGGGGCGCTCGATATGGCGCGCGATCTTGGTGATTTGCCACGGGGACAAATCGCTGTAGATGTCCTTGGTGAGTTGCTGGCTCTTCTTGGCCAGCTGTTCGATTTCTTGCGAGATATCGACGGCCGATTCGCTTTGCACATATCGCAACTCTTCGATCTTGGATTCGAGTTCGGCGATCGGCTGTTCAAAATCGAGGAAGGATTTTTTGGCCAACGGGCTCTCCTGATTCAATACGCCACTGGCACGGGGTCCAGGGATCTCCAAATATACCAAGTTGCCACACTGCAGTACGGCGCCCAGGCCTGGGCCACCTCTCGGGCCTCGCTGCGGCTCACCGCTTCACCCGAAAAATAGTTGCGGCTGATGCCGTTGATCAGCCCCACATCGTCCAGCGGCAATACGTTGGGACGCATAAGGTGAAAGATGAGAAACATTTCGGCCGTCCAACGGCCAATGCCACGAATGGCGATCAGTTCCGCGATGATGTCTTCATCGGACATATGCGTCCAGGCTTTGACAGAGACCTGCGCTTGCTCAAAGTGCAAGGCCAGGTCCACCAGGTACTCCACCTTGCGCGCCGACAAACCGGCCTCGCGCATGTCGTCCACTTTCAGTTTGAGCACTTGCCCAGGGGTGAGGCGGCGTGAGAGTTTGGCAAAGCGGTCCCACACCGTTTGCGCGGCTTTGACAGAAATTTGCTGGCCCACGATGCTGCGCGCCAGCGTGACAAAGGCGTCGCCTCGGGACTCCAGCCGCGCCTCGCCAAATTGAGGGATCAGGCGCTTCATGACCCGATCACTCTTGGTGAGGTGACGGCAGGCGTCGTCCCAGTACTCGGGCACGGTGATGACAGTGCGGGTGGCGTTCATCAGCCACGCTCCCAGGTGGTGCCACCGGCGCCGTCCTTGAGCACGATGCCCTGCGCGGCCAGTTCCTGGCGGATGGCATCGGCTTGTGCAAAGTCCTTGGCCTTTTTGGCGGCAGCGCGCGCCTCAATGCGTGACTGGATGGTGGCCTCGTCCAGGCTCACACCCGCCTGCAGAAACTGTTGCGGGTCGGCTTGCAGTAAACCCAGCACGCCGCCCAGTGCCTTGAGCAGCCCAGCCAGTTCGCAGGAGTGGCTGCGGTTGACTTCACTGGCCAGGTCAAACAGCACGGCCACCGCCTCAGGCGTGCCAAAGTCTTCGTCCATCGCGGCCTTGAAGCGGGCGGCTTCAGGAAGAGACCAATCAAGCTGGATGGTTGCAGGCGGCACCGAGGCCAGCGCGGTGTAGAGGCGTTTGAGAGAGGCACGGGCGTCGTTGAGGTGGGCATCGCTGTACTGCAACGGGCTGCGGTAGTGGCTGCGCACAACAAAAAAGCGAACGGTTTCGGCGTCAAAGCTCTTGAGCACATCGCGAATGGTGAAAAAGTTGCCCAGGCTCTTGGACATCTTTTCGTTGTCCACATTGATGAAGCCGTTGTGCATCCACACATGCGCCAGCGGCTGACCCGTCGCGCCTTCGCTTTGTGCGATTTCATTTTCGTGGTGCGGGAACTGCAAGTCGGCACCTCCGCCATGAATATCAAACGTGGTGCCCAGCATCTCGCAGCTCATGGCCGAGCACTCGATGTGCCAGCCAGGTCGGCCGGGACCGAAAGGGCTGTCCCACTTCACATCAGCAGGCTCGGTGGGCTTGGCGCTTTTCCACAGCACGAAGTCGAGGGGGTCGTCCTTGCCGTCCAGCACGGCCACGCGTTCTCCCGCATGCAACTCGTCGAGGGATTTGCCCGAGAGCTTGCCGTAGCCGGGAAACTTGCGCACGGCATAGTTGACGTCACCGTTGGGCACCCGGTAAGCCAGGCCACGTTCCTCAAGCTGACCGATGATGCCCAGCATCTGCGGCACGTAGTCGGTGGCGCGTGGCTCGTGCGTGGGTCGCTCGATACCCAGCGCATCCGCGTCCTGGTGCAGGGCATCGATCATGCGGTCGGTCAGGGCCCGAATGGTCTCGCCGTTGTCGAGGGCGCGCTTGATGATCTTGTCGTCAATGTCGGTGATGTTGCGCACGTAGGTCACCCGAAGGCCGCTGGCACGCAGCCAGCGCTGCACCACATCAAACGCCACCATGGAGCGGGCATGACCCAGGTGACAGAAGTCATAGACCGTCATGCCGCAGACGTACATGCGCACATGACCGGGTTCGAGAGGAACAAAAGACTCCAGCGCACGCGTGAGCGTGTTGTGAATGCGTAAGGACATGGACGGATTGGGCAAGGTGTTGAGGCGTTCTGTCAACACGGGTGAACCAGCAGGCTGCGAAAGAGCGCTGAACTACAATGCAGAGTATAAATCGCCTCGCCCGCACCAGCCTTGTGCACCGTGCACGTCGACCCCGACCGATGACCGCCCACACCGTGTTGCTTCACCTTCTCACCCGCCGTGCACGCCAGTTGTTGCTGGGTTGCTTGATGAGCGTGTGCTCACTCGGCTGGGCTCAGCTGGAGCGCACCACCACGGGCGATTTGGTGGACCACCACAGCGTGCAGCAATTGATGCGGCAGGCCCGCTACGCAGAAGCCTTGGTGCAAACCGAGCGCTATCTCACCGAGCACCCGCGGGATCCCCAGATGCTCTTCATGCGCGCCAAATCGCTGATGGAACTGCGCCGCACCGACGAGGCGCTGGATCAACTCACCGCACTGGTGCAGCAATACCCCGAATTGCCCGAGCCGTACAACAACCTGGGCGTGATCCAGGCGTCACGCGGTCAACTTGACCTGGCTCGCGAATCATTCGAAATGGCCTTGCGCAATCATCCCAATTACGATGTGGCCTTGGAAAACCTGGGGGATGTGCTGTTGCGCCAGGCCCGGGTGGCTTACGAAACATCGCTTCGAATCAACCCCGCCAGCAAGACTGTGCCGCGCAAGTTGCAAGCACTTCCCACACCATGACACCCATTCAACCTTTATTCCTGCGTTCGCTGGGCGCACTGCTCACCACCTCCCTGTTGGCGCTGATGCTCACCCTGCTGTCCAGTGTCCGCGTGAGCGCACAAACCGACGCCGCACCGCGCGTGAAATTCACCACCTCCATGGGAGAATTTGTGGTGGAGGTATTCCCCGACAAAGCCCCGAAAACCGTGGCCAACTTTCTGCAATATGTGCAGGACAAGCACTACGACGGCACCATCTTTCACCGCGTTATCAACAACTTCATGGTGCAGGGCGGCGGCTACGACACCCGCTACATGGAAAAGACCACCCGCGCGCCGGTGCGCCATGAAGGCCGTGAAGCCCTGGAAAAAGGTGGGCCGCGCAATGTAGTGGGCACGCTGGCCATGGCACGCACCAACGACCCGCATTCGGCCACCTCGCAGTTCTTCATCAACGTGAAAGACAACGACTTTCTGAACCCCACGCTGATTCCGCCGGGTGACCCGGTGCCACGCTTTGAGTACGGCGGTCGCACCTACACCAACATCGCGCGAGCGCAACTCGAGAACGCTCCGCAATTGTTCGGCTACACCGTGTTTGGCCGGGTGGTGTCGGGCATGGATGTGGTGGACCGTATCAAGGCCGTCCCCACCGGATCGGGAGGTCCTTTCCAGACCGACGTGCCCCGCACGCCGGTTGTCATTCAATCCGCAACCTTACTGAAGTGAGTATTTCATGAGCCAACCCCGCGTTGAATTGCACATCCTCGACCACGGCGTCATCACCCTGGAGCTCGATGCCGAGAAAGCACCCAAGTCGGTCGCCAACTTTTTGGCGTACGTCAACAAAGGGCACTTCGACAAAACCATTTTTCACCGCGTGATCCCTGGCTTCATGATCCAGGGCGGCGGTTTTGAGCCGGGCATGACACAAAAGCCCACCGACGAGCCCATTGAAAACGAAGCCAACAACGGCTTGCGCAACGACCACTACACCGTGGCCATGGCGCGCACTGGCGAACCCCACTCGGCCACGGCGCAGTTTTTCATCAACGTGGCGAACAACGATTTTCTCAACCACACCGCACCGTCACGCCAAGGCTGGGGCTATGCCGTGTTTGGCAAAGTGGTGGCAGGCACCGAGGTGGTCGACCAGCTGGCTGCGGTCAAGACCGGTCGTCGCGGTTTCCATGATGACGTCCCGAAAGAGGATGTGGTCATCGAGAAAGCTGTCGCACTGTGAGTGGCGCGGGGCAAGGCTGGCTGCACGGTGGCTGAACACTGGATGAGGGGGCCACGTCGCCAACCCACATGATCCCGTTGTCGTCCCTGCCCCAACCTGCATCGACACTCACCGCTCCCTCGGCTGTGGATGCACGGGCCTGGTCGTGCATCGATTTCATTTCAGACCTGCATTTGTGCGAACAGCAATCGCACACCGTTGAGGCGTGGCGACACTACCTTGACACCACGCCGGCACAGGCGCTCTTCATTTTGGGCGACCTCTTTGAAGTGTGGGTGGGCGACGATGTGCTGGATGATCCCGCGAGCGCATTTGAGCGCACTTGCGTCGACGCTCTGCGACGCGCCAGTGAACGCATGGCCGTGCACTTCATGTGCGGTAACCGTGACTTCCTCGCCGGTCAGACACTGATGCAACGAAGCGGCATGCAAGCCCTGAACGACCCCACCGTGCTGCAACTGAACAGCCAACGCGTGCTGCTCAGTCATGGGGATGCCTGGTGCCTGGGCGATCACGACTACCTGGCTTTTCGTGCCGAGGTGCGCAGCCCGGCGTGGCAGCAGGCCTTTCTGGCCCGTCCCCTGCCCGAGCGCCTGGCTCTGGCGCGCGAGATGCGCAGCGCGAGCGAGTCACGTAAACGCAACCACGCGGTCTACGCCGATGTGGACGAAGCGCTGGCATCGCAATGGTTGACGGCCTGCGAGTCACAGGTGCTGGTGCATGGCCACACCCACCGCCCGGCCACACACCCCCTGCCCTCGGGCATGACGCGGTGGGTGCTGAGCGACTGGGATGCAGACGTCACGCCGGCTCGACTGCAGGTGCTGCGCTGGCAAGGCGAGTGGCAGCGCAGGGATCTGCCATTTCACGGTCACAACACTCGATGACACGTCCCGCTCGCCAGGCTTGAGCGGCGCCGGCCTCAGCGGTGACTGGCGTCCTCAACTCGTCTTGAGCAAGCCCTTGAGTGCCGACTGCAAACGACGCGCCTGGTCAGTGTCGTAGTTGGCACTGAGCACACGCGCCGCGTCCTGTGCCCACGTCTGCGCCGGCGCCGGGTCGTTGCGACGGGTGAGCATCTGCAACTGCAAGGCACGGCGAGCAGGCACGTGGGCCGCTGGTGTGGGCACATCAGCGGCAATTTCCAAGCGCAGCAACGCCTCGGTCGCGTCGCCGCTCGGGGCTTGCGACACTGCCTGCACCCAGGCCTGACGCTGGGGTGCCTGCAAACGGCTACCCAACTCCTTCAACGGGGGCACCTGATCGGCCTGGCGTTGCTCCCAAGCGGTGAGCAGTTGGGTAAGCGCCTCGCCGTGGGCTTGGGCGGCGAGCTTGCGCAAAGTTTGCTGGGCTTGTTCCAAAGCGTTTCGCTGGGCGCGAAAGGCAGTATCGCCCAGGCGTGGACCGCGGGCATCAACACCGTCTCGGCCCTCACGCCCGTCACGGCGATCAAAGCCACGGGCGCCATCGCGCGGGCCGCGTGCATCACGGCTGTCGCGACCGCCAGGGCCACCCGGGCGGCCACGGTCGCCGGGACGCGCGCCTCGCCCATCACGGCCGGTGACCGGTTCGGTTCGTTTCTGACCCGGTCGGTCATCGCCACGCACAGCGACCACGGGTTTCTTGGCCACGGTAGGCTGCGTTGCTGCAGCGGCTGTGGTCTCAGGGGCGGTGGTTGCTGAGGTCTCTGCATCAGCCGCTGTCCCTGTTGATGCAGCAGCTTCGTCAAGAGGGGCTGGAACGTCGGAGTGGGCCTGGGTGCTCGGGTTTTCAGCGTCTGGAGCCAACGCGGCTTCTGAAGACGTTGGCTCGGCAGGCGTAAGGGCCTGCGCATCGCTTGCGGCAGGTGGCGTCGCAGACTCACCGGCAGCCTCGGTGGCAGCGGGAGCCGGTGCGCGGTTCACAGCCGCTGCCTGCGCCGACGAGGCCGCCGCCGCAGCGGCCGCCTGACCACGGGTGGCTTGCTCCAGCGCCTGCATGGCGGCACGGATCTGGGCAGCGTCGCCGCGTTGGGTGGCAGTTTCAAGCGCCTTCGCCGCTTGAATGACCGCCTGATCCAGCGCGGAGAGCGCGGCGGCAGCCTGCTCGCGCTGCTGCGTCTTGCGCTGGAAAGCCTCGTCAATGGGCTTGCGGAAAGCGTCCCACAGCTTTTGCTCTTGACGGCGATCCAACGCCACCACCTGCGACTCTTGTTGCCAACGCTGTTGCAGCGTTTTCACAGCATCGATACGCAAATGAGGTTCGGCGGACAGGGCTTGGGCCTCTTCGATCAAGGCGTGTCGCTGCGCCAGGCTAGCCTTTTGCACGGCAGCCAGGGGGGCTTGAGCCTCATGGAAGGCGGCCTTCCACAGGGGCTGTACTTCGTTGAACACTTTCTCGCTGACATGACCGGCATCACGCCAGCGGTCCGAGAACTGGTACAGGGCACGGTTGACGGCCTTCCAGTCGGGGCCCGCCGCGTGCGCAACGGCCCAGGCCTTGAGCTCTTCAATCAGGGCCAGACGTTGCGCGCGGTGCTCGGCACTTTCGGCACGCACTTTGTCGAGCCAGCTTTCCACCACCTTGTGCGCGCGGTTGCACGCCTGGTCAAAGCGCTTCCACAAGCCATGATTGGGTAGGCCGCCTTGGTCGGTTTGTTTCCACTCCTCCCGCAGTTGCCGCAAGGCCTCCTGCATCTTGCGACCGCCCATGGCGGGCACCCAGGTGATCCGCTCCTTGGTGGGTTCGGTGGGCGTTTGGGCTGCGGGTGCGGTGACCTCGGCAGCATCAGAAACCACTGAAGCCTCAGAAACCGCTGTGTCCTGCGATGGGGTCTTGTCACCCCCTGGCTTCGCCGGGCCCGTGGCAGGCACTTTCTCCACCACCTTCTTGAACAAGGCCTCGGCGCGGGTCACCAAGTCCTGGCGGATCTGGTCGGCACGCCAGCGTTGCCAGCCCTCGAGTTCGCTGGCCGCAGCCAACACGCCCTGGGCATGGTGCTCGAATTTTTCGTCTAGCCAGCGACCCTGTTCACGCAAGGCCTGACGCACAGCCGCTGCTGCACCGGCGCTGGCCTTGCCGTGGCCTTGGGCCAACTCCTGCTCAAGCACCGTGAGCACGGCTTGCACAGCGGCTTGCGCCTGGGCGCGTTGGGCCGGGTCAATGCGAGGCTTCACCGGTGCCGGTGCCGCCGTGATGCCCGTGCGGGCGGCACGCAATTGGTCGGCCCAGGCCGGCACCGCCGGCAAGTCGAGGGCCGGGTCGCTCGCAGCCAGGGCGGTATGTTTCAGCGCAGCATCAAAGGCCTCCCACACCGCCGTGAGTTGCTGGCCGCTGGCCTGCAACATGGGCGGGAAGCGTGCATCCACGCAGGCCCAGTTGGCGTCGCTGGTGAGCGTCTGGGCGTCGGCCTGCAGGCGCTGCAAATCGGCCGCCAGGGTGTCGCGCTGGCTCTGGGCCTCTTCCCAGGGTTTGGTCGACAGCATCTCGATGCGCTGCGCCATCATCATGCTGGCTTCACGCTGAACCTGAGCACGGTGCTGCAGGTCTTCAATGCCCTTGACGCGCTCAGCCAGTTGGATTTTCAGCGTGGACAAGGGCTCGCGAGACAGGGGCGCCCCAGCCTTGGCAGCGTCTCGCTGCCAGGCCATGGCGTCGGCAAGGTTGATACGAGGAGCATCGCGCAGGGCTTCACCTTTGTGGGCCCATTCCTGGGCCAGGGCGTCCTGGGCCTTTGCACGTCGCAATTCGTCGAGCTTTTCGCGCAAGGCCTTGGCTGCCCCCTTGTCGCGGGTGCTCATTTCGCGAAACACCTCCTGCATGGACTCCACTGTGGGGTCTGTGGCCAGCCACTCACGCAAGCGGGCGGAGCGCTCACCGGAAGTGGGCGCAGAAAAGGCGCCGCCGGTCAGTGCATCAAGTGTCTGGGTATCGTGCTGCGAGGAGGAAGAGGTCACGTCAACGGCCTGAAGGGATAGGTCACAAGGGGGCTGCTGACCGACCAGTGATGGTGCAGGGCTGCCCGGGGAAACCTCTATTGTCGCCGCAGTAGAGGTCAATGCTCTCAACACAGGGGAGCACTACTACGCTGCGCCGTTCGGCCTGCCCGGTTCCCGCTGGCACCTGTCCAGCCTTCTGGAACCCCACCGGGATGCCGACCCCCACACGAGAGATGGCCCCTCGCTCGCTGACGCATCCCCTTGCGCGACGTCGCCCAAGGCTTTTTTGCCATCACGCACAGCGGTCTGGCCCTGCTGGGCCTGGCGGTGTTCTGCCTGGTGGTCACGCTCACCATTCGGCCCGACTTGCGCACCGCGGGCGAGGCCCGACTGATCAGCTGGCTGCAAGAGCGTCAGGTGGAGGAAACCGGCTTTCAAACCGACTTTGAGGCTGTGGACCGCGCCACCGCCACCGATCCGACCGGCTTGCCCAAGCAGCAAGCCAACATCGCCTACTGGCTCAGCCGCAAGTACCGCGTCGCGGCCGAGCCGCTCGGAGCGCTGGTGGCCGAGGCTTACGAGCTGGGCCCGCGCAACCAATTGGACCCCACCCTGATCCTGGCAGTCATGGCGATCGAATCGGGCTTCAATCCGTTTGCGCAAAGCCCGGTCGGAGCACAGGGCCTGATGCAGGTCATGACCAAGGTTCACTCGGACAAATACGAAGGATTTGGGGGTCGCCTGGCCGCCTTTGACCCGGTCGCCAACCTGCGCGTCGGGGTGAATGTGCTCAAGGAGTGCATCGCCCGGGCCGGCTCGCTCGAGGGGGGGTTGCGCTTGTATGTGGGTGCGGCCCACATTGAGGACAACAGCGGTGGTTACGCCGGCAAAGTCATTGCTGAACATGACCGCCTCAAGCGTGTGGCACAAGGACAGTCGGTGCCCACCGTCCAGCCCACCGCCACAGCAGCGGTGGCCCAAAGCGTGGGAGATTTGTGGGAAAAAGCCCAAAAACTCGCCTCCTTCAAGGACAAGGAAGACGACGTTTCGCGCTAAACTTGCCGTGCGCGCAACTGGCGATAGGCGTGTGTTGGCGGACCCAGGGCCGCCTCACACCGCTGACGTGGACCCGGCCTGAACCAGGCCCCAACCACTGGGAAGCGCGCCACCCTTTGAGGTGTGAAGCCGTTCGCCTGGGCAGCCCTGATGTAGGCTCGCGCCACAGTTGCGTCCTGCATGGGGACCATCATCCTAAGGACTGCCACCATGTACCACCGCAACATCCTGGTCGAACAGACCGACCCCGAGATCTGGGCCGCGATCCAGGCCGAAAATGCCCGCCAAGAGCACCACATCGAGCTCATCGCCAGCGAGAACTACGCCTCACCCGCTGTCATGGCCGCGCAGGGCTCACAGCTCACCAACAAATACGCCGAAGGCTACCCCGGCAAGCGCTACTACGGGGGTTGCGAACACGTCGACGTGGCCGAGCAACTGGCCATCGACCGCCTGAAGCAACTGTTTGGTGCCGACGCCGCCAACGTGCAGCCCCACTGCGGAGCCTCGGCCAATGAGGCCGTGTTCCTGGCTTTCCTGAAGCCTGGCGATACCATCATGGGCATGTCGCTGGCCGAGGGCGGTCACCTGACGCATGGCATGCCAATCAACATGAGTGGCAAATGGTTCAACGTGGTGTCCTATGGCCTCAATGCGCAAGAGGCTATCGACTATGACGCCATGGAGAAAAAGGCTCACGAGCACAAGCCCAAGCTCATCGTGGCGGGTGCCTCGGCCTATTCGCTGCACATTGATTTCGCACGCTTCGCCCAAGTGGCCAAGGACGTGGGCGCGATCTTCCTGGTGGACATGGCGCACTACGCCGGCCTGATTGCGGCGGGCGTCTATCCCAATCCGGTGCCGCATGCCGACATCGTCACCTCCACCACGCACAAAAGCCTGCGGGGCCCGCGTGGCGGCATCATCCTGATGAAGGCCGACCATGAGAAGGCCATCAACAGCGCCATCTTCCCGGGCCTTCAGGGCGGCCCCCTGATGCACGTCATCGCTGCCAAGGCCGTGGCCTTCAAAGAGGCGATGCAACCCGAGTTCAAGGCTTACCAGCAGCAGGTGGTGACCAATGCGCGCATCGTGGCCGAGACACTCACGCAGCGTGGCCTGCGCATCGTGAGCGGCGGCACGCAAAGCCATGTCATGCTCGTAGACCTGCGCGCCAAGGGCATCACGGGCAAGGTGGCCGAGGCCGTGCTGGGCCAGGCGCACATGACCATCAACAAGAACGCCATTCCCAACGACCCGGAAAAACCCATGGTCACCAGCGGCGTGCGCATCGGCACGCCGGCCATGACCACCCGCGGCTTCAAGGACGAGGAAGCTCGCCAAACGGCCCACCTGATCGCTGACGTGCTCGACAACCCGCATGACGAGGCCAACCTGGCGGCCGTGCGCGCCAAGGTCCATGCCCTGACCAGCCGCTTCCCGGTCTATCGCTGAGAGGGGCGCCGATGAAGTGCCCGTTTTGCGCCCATCTTGAAACTCAAGTCGTGGAGACCCGGGTCTCGGAGGACGCCGATGTGGTGCGTCGTCGGCGCCAGTGCAGCGCTTGCGACAAGCGCTTCACCACCTACGAACGACCCGATGTGTCGTTTCCCGCCATCGTCAAGAAGGACGGGCGACGCATCGAGTATGACCGCGAGAAGCTGCGCGCCTCGATGAACCTGTCCCTGCGCAAGCGGCCGGTGAGCACCGAGCAGGTCGACAGCGCTATCGAGCGAATCGAGGAAAAACTGCTGACCCACGGTCAGCGCGAAGTGGCTTCGACCCGCATCGGTGAGTGGGTCATGCGCGAGCTTCGCAAACTCGACAAAGTCGCCTACGTGCGCTTTGCCAGCGTTTACCGCAGCTTTGAGGACATCGACGAGTTCAAGACGCTGGTGGACGAAGTCAGCCGCTGATTTCCCCTCACTTACTGCGTGGAACTGCCTGCAGCGAGGTGCCTCTCGCCAGGTGAAGGCATCACCTTCTTGACTTGACCCTCAGGCTGGTGTTGGCCCGCATGATGACGCTTCTGAACCAGCCCTGGCCAAAGGAAGCTCATGTCCCCACCCGTCTCCCGCAACCGTGTTGCGTTTGGCTCATCCGGTTTCTCATGGGCTGAGTGCCTGTGCGCGGTGGCCTTGATCGCCACCCTGAGCATGCTGGCGTTACCCTCGCTCGAATTGCTGGCCCAGCGCGTGCGGGTGGACATGACGCGCGACCGCTGGTTGTCCGACCTGGACCTGGCACGCAGTTGGTCTGCTCGGGTCGGGGCGATGAGTGCGCTGTCCCGTCGCACGGGTTGTCCAGGCCTGGGCGATGCCCGCGATTGGCGCTGTGGCTGGCAGGTGATCGTGGTCAACAGTGGCGAGGTGTTGCGAGACACGCCGTTGCGCGGCGACCTGTCCGTGGTCTACAGCAGTTCCACCGGCGAGTTGCGCGTCGCTGCCAGCGGTGACCCGATGAGCGCGGGTGCCAGCCTGCGCATCAAACCCTGGCGGGTCGAGTGGGTGTCCTTGGCCACCACCATCTGTCTCAACATCGCAGGGCGGGTGCATTGGCAGTCGGGCGAGGGTTGCTCATGATGTCCATGGGGTCGGGGATGGCCTTGCTGTTGAGTGCGCTGGGCATTGCACCCCTGATGCTCAGTGCCGTCCAGGCATTGCGTTGGGAACGCGACAGCCTGGCCCAGGGGCAGGCGGTGTTGCTGGCACAGGACTTATCACACCGCCTGCACCTGAACGCCAACGGCGCACGCCACTACCAACTCAGCTGGGGGCAACAACCTCAGGCGCTCAACTGCCGTGATGCCCCGTGCTCCCGTGGCGACTGGGCGCAAGCTGATCTGTCCCAGTGGCGCTCGTACGTGGGGCAGGTGCTGCCCGATGGAGATGCCTGGGTGCAAGGTGTGGACGAGTCCAACCCCAGCCGCTGGTTGATGCTGGCCTGGTCCTCAGACGCCGGCCGCGATGCAGGCCTCAGCCCGAACGCCCCTACGCGGTGCCCCGACGGCAAACGCTGCCAGGTGTGGGTGCTGATTCCGTAAGAGCCCGTCATGTTGCTGAGCGACACCCTACTGGCGATGAGCATTTCATGGGGCGTGTTGGCCGTCGGCTTGCAGTCATGGAGCGATTTGCGCGCTTCCCAACAGACCCTGCAGGCCCTTGAGCAGATGCACACCCAGCAGCGCGAGGTGCAGCGCCTGCTGGAGCGCATCAGCCTGAGCGCCGGTGCCACGCGGGTCACCACCACCCCCCAGGGCGACGTGCAATGGGTTTCCAAAACCCCACCCATCAGCGGCAACGAGGGCGCTCGTGACGACACGTTGACCTGGGTGGTGCCACGCGAGATCGACCCACGTGACTGCCAGGGCAACCAGGCCTCCAGCCTGGATCTGATCAGCCACCAGTTCAAGCTCAGCACCAAGCTGGAACTCAGTTGTAAGGATGCTCTGCGAGCGGGTACTCTGTTCCAGGCTCTGGCCGAACGGGTGGAGGATTTGCAAGCGCTGTACGCCGAGGCCTCGACAGGTACTGGCAGCGACCCTGCGCAAGCCCCGTTGCAATGGAAAAGCGCAGATCAGGTGCTCGACTGGCGTGAAGTACGCGCCGTCAGCGTCTGTGTGCGCTGGGCCAGCCCGAACAAGGTGCGGCAAGCCAGCGCCAGCCTCAAAGGCTGCCAGGGTGAAACGGTGGTGGCGGACGGGCGTCTGCGTCAGCTTCAGCGCAGCACCTTGCGACTGTCCAGCCAGGGGGATGGATGAAACGCAAGCTTGCGACCCAACCGCGGCTTCAGGGCGAACAAACACAATGCCCAGCCTGCCCGTTGTCGGTGCGTGGCATGGCCTTGCCCGTGCTGCTGCTTCTCATGGCCTTGATGACCAGCCTGGTGCTGAGCCTCTGGGGCAGCGCCATCACCCGCGAGACGCTGGCCGGCGCCGATGCAGATCGGCTACAGGCCCGACAAGCTGCCCGCGCCCTCATTCGGGAAGCGCAGCAGGACATACTCGCCACCACACCCGACTCGCGCCACACGCCGGGGCCTCTGGGGTCTACCCAGGCGTTCTTCCCGCCAAGCATCTCGGCCTGGCCCACCTTGATCGCTCGCTTGCAAGCACTGGGGGCTCTGCCCTGTCAGCAAGGCATCTGCCTGTCCATGCCCAGTACGGATTCAACCCTCGGCACGATCGGTCTGTGGGCCTCTCGCTTGGCCGGCGCAGCCAGCCCCGGACAGTTCGTCCCACGCACCGCGGGTTCTGCCCCCGTGGTGGGGCAGTTGTACCCGGGCACGGCCGCGTACTGGGTGGAGGTGATGCCTTTTGACAGCACATCGGCCGCTGCTGCTTCTCGCATCGAGTGGACGCCGGGTACCCCGCCTCTTTTGTACCGCATCACCAGTTATGCGCAGGGACGGTTGTCCAGCACCCAGGTGGTGCAGCAAGTGCTGTGGCTGGCCAACACCCATGCCCCGGATCGCGCCAACGCGCCTCGTGTGTTGCAGTGGCGAGAGTGGCTGCCATGACACAAGCCCCACCGACCCCCTGCAGCGGGTGGACTCTCATTGAATTGTTGCTGGTGCTGAGCCTGGTGGGTTTGCTGACGCAATGGGCGCTGCCCTCGGCGACTGAATGGATGCAGCGCGCGCGGCGCAACGAGGCCCGCCTGGCGCTGTTGCAAACCGCCCACTGGCTAGAGCGATACGCTGCTGCGCAAGGTCGCTACCCGGAGTCGCTGCCAGACAGCGCGTGGTCGGTTCCCAGTCAAAGCTATCGGTTGAACTACACCCTCAGCGGGCCAGGCTACACCGTGCTGGCCGTCCCGCTGGGCGCACAGGTCTCGGACCCCTGCGGCTCCTTGAGTCTGGACCAGGCAGGTACCCGCGGTGTGCGTCTGGCCAGCTGGAGTGCGCAGACGTGCTGGAGCCGCTGATACAACCTTTGAGCGACCCACACCCACACCTAGACCTACACCCAAACACACACCCCCAGGTTGCCGTGTACGCCCTGGTCTAGGCCCGCCCTGCATAATCCCCTCACCATGTCGATCTCCGACTTAGACCGCACCCTGATGGACCAGGCGCTGGCGCTGGCGCGCCAAGCCCTGTGGCTGACCTCGCCCAATCCACGGGTGGGCTGTGTGATCGCCCGTCCTGACGGCACGGTGCTGGGCACGGGACACACCCAAGCTGCAGGTCAGGCTCACGCGGAAATCATGGCGCTGCGCGATGCACAGTCGCGTGGCCATGATGTTCGCGGTGCGACGGCGTATGTCACGCTGGAGCCTTGCTCGCACCAGGGACGCACCGGCCCCTGTTGCGATGCGCTGATGCACGCCTCGTTGGCGCGCGTGGTGGTGGCGATGGAGGACCCGAATCCGCTGGTGCGGGGCCAGGGCCTGCAGCGGCTTCGCGCCGCTGGCCTGCAAGTGGACGTGGGGCTGTGCGAAGCGACCGCCCGCGAGCTCAATGCCGGCTTCATCAAGCGCATGACCACCGGCCTGCCTTTTGTGCGCATGAAAATCGCGGCGTCCCTGGATGGTCAGACCGCCTTGCTCAACGGCGTGAGCCAGTGGATCACCAGCGAACCGGCGCGTCGCGATGGCCACGCTTGGCGTGCTCAAGCCTGTGCCGTGCTGACGGGCATCGGCACGGTCCTGGAGGACGACCCCCAACTGGACGTGCGCCTGGTCGACACGCCCCGCCAACCCACCCTGGTGGTGGTGGACAGCCGTCTTGAAACACCGCCTCGGGCGGCCTTGTTCCGGCCCCAGCGTCCCGTGTGGATCTATCACGCCTCAGGTGCCCCAACCGCCGAAAAGGCCTTGATTGCAGCGGGTGCTCAGCTCTCAGCACAACCCAACCCGCATGGCAAAGTGGATTTACAGGCCTTGATGGAAGATTTAGGGCGGCGCGAGGTCAACGAGGTGCATGTCGAGGCCGGTCACAAGCTCAATGCCTCCTTGCTCCAGGCTGGCCTGGTCGATGAAGTGCTGGTGTACCTGGCCCCGCTGCTGATCGGCCAGGGACGCGGCATGACGGCCCTGGGGCCCCTGGAGTCCCTCTCGGACGCTCTGCCCTTGGCCTGGGAGGACATCACCCCCCTCGGTCCTGACCTGCGCCTGCGCGCCTGCCTGCGTTGACCTGAAGGCAAGCTCCCCTGGGGCGACAGGGGCACCCAATTGCTCCTCCACAGCGTGCGTCATGGGCTCAGCAAGGGTTCCTTGTCGATTGACTTGTCCCCTGCAAGCCTACCGTCGCCCGAGGGCATCACTTCTCTGCGAAAATACGGAAATGTTCACCGGAATCATCACCGGCGTGGGGCGCATCGCCGCCGTCCACGACCTGGGTCGCTCTTTGGATCACGGCAAACGCCTCACGGTGCAGGCGCCTGCCGGGTACCTGGACGACGTGGGGCTGGGTGACAGCATTGCCCTCAACGGCGCTTGCATGACCGTCACCTCGCTGGACGTGCCCCAGCACCAGTTCACCATCGACATCTCGGCCGAGTCGCTGGCCCGCACGGCCGGGCTGGATCAGCCCGGCACCTCGCTCAATCTGGAAAAGGCCTTGCGCGCCCACGACCGCCTGGGTGGTCACATCGTGTCCGGCCATGTGGACGGCATTGGTCATGTGAGTCAGTTCGAGCAGGTCGGCGAAAGCTGGGCCTTGCACATTCAGGCGCCCACCGAGTTGGCGCGCTACCTGGCCTACAAAGGCTCGATCACCGTGAACGGCGTGAGCCTCACCGTGAACCAGGTCAGTGACAACGCCCAAGGCACCGAGATCAGCATCAACCTCATTCCGCACACCGTGACCCACACCGCGCTGGGCACGCTGCGGGCCCAACACCCCGTCAACCTGGAGATCGACACCGTGGCGCGCTATGTCGAGCGCATGCTGCACGTCGGTCTGACCCCGAAAGCCTCTGCATGAGTTCCTCCCTTCAACCCGTCACGATTTCACCGGTCGAGGAGATCGTCGCCGAACTGCGTGCTGGCCGCATGGTGATCCTGGTCGACGAGGAGGACCGCGAGAACGAGGGCGATCTGGTGCTCGCCGCCGACCATGTCACCCCGCAAGCGATCAACTTCATGGCGCGCTTTGGACGCGGCCTGATCTGCCTCACACTCACGCGCGAGCGCTGTGAGTACCTCAAGCTGCCCCCCATGGCGGCGCGCAACGGCACGGTGTACAGCACCGCTTTCACCGTCTCCATCGAGGCCGCCGAGGGCGTGACCACCGGTATCTCCGCGGCGGATCGCGCGCGCACGGTGCAAGTGGCGGTTGACGCCCACTCCCAGCCCACCGACCTGGTGCAGCCAGGCCATATCTTCCCGCTACAGGCGGTGGACGGTGGCGTGCTCATGCGTGCCGGCCATACCGAAGCCGGCTGCGATCTCGCCGCCATGGCGGGGTGTTCGCCCTCCGCCGTGATCTGCGAGATCATGAAAGACGACGGCACCATGGCGCGTCTGCCCGATTTGCAACTCTTTGCCGCCGAGCACGGCCTGAAAATTGGCACCATCGCCGCCCTGATTGAGCACCGCAGCCGCACCGAGTCGCTGGTGCAACGCGTGGGCTCTCGCACCCTGCAGACCGCCCACGGCGAATTCACTGCCCATGCCTACCGCGATCTGCCCAGCGGGGGCATTCACATGGCGTTGGTGCGGGGCCAATGGAACACGGACCAAACGGTCCCGGTGCGGGTGCACGAACCCTTGTCGGTGTTTGACTTGCTCGAGCCCTCGCGCCGCATGCACTCCTGGGGCTTTGACTCCGCGCTTTCGCACATCGCCACTCAAAACCTGGGGGTGATGGTGTTGCTCAACTGCGGTGAACACGCCGATCAACTGCTGGCCCAGTTTGAGGGCACCGCCAAGTCCTCGCATGCGCCTGAGCGCGGTCGCATGGACCTGCGCAGCTACGGCATTGGCGCGCAAATTCTGCGCGACTGCGGCGTGCACAAGATGCGACTGATGGGCAACCCGCGTCGTATGCCCAGCATGACCGGCTACGGACTTGAAATCGACGGCTACCTGGCCAAGGACTGATCCCATGTTCACCCCCCACGCTTCTTCCACCGACCCCACGGTCCAAGGCGCCGGCTTGCGCATCGGCATCGTGCAAGCGCGCTTCAACACCGACATCACCAACGCGCTGGCGCAGGCCTGCCGAAACGAGCTGCAACGCCTGGGCGTGAGCGACGACCAGATTGAGCATGTGATGGTGCCGGGCGCGCTGGAGGTGCCACTGGCACTGCAAGCGCTGGCCACCCGCGACGGCGAGCAAACCTTTGACGCTCTGATTGCCCTGGGTTGCATCATCCGGGGCGAAACCTACCACTTTGAATTGGTGGCCAACGAATCGGGCGCGGGCGTCACGCGAGTCGGGTTGGACTACGGCGTGCCCATCGCCAACGCCATCCTGACCACCGAAAACGAGGCACAAGCCCTGGCCCGCCAGCACGACAAGGGACGCGATGCCGCGCAAGTGGCGGTAGAAATGGCGCGCCTGATGGAGCGTCTGATTTGAATGCCCCGCATGCACCGCATCGGCCTTGCCAAAGCCAGCCAGGTCGCGGGTGAAGGTGTCCACGGCGGCGGCTTCATT
>RFTK01000036.1 GCA_009923505.1 Betaproteobacteria bacterium | reverse complement strand
CACTTGGGCAACAGCTTGCCAATCAGGGCGTGGCCTGACTCGTGGTAGGCCGTGTTGCGGCGTTCCTCTTCGGGCATGACCATGCTCTTGCGCTCGGGGCCCATGAGGATCTTGTCCTTGGCTTTCTCGAAGTCCTGCATCTCCACCACGCGGGCGTTGCGGCGCGCGGCCATGAGGGCAGCTTCGTTGGTGAGGTTGGCCAGGTCGGCGCCACTCATGCCAGGGGTGCCGCGTGCGATCACGCCCGCATTGACGTCCTGTCCCAAGGGGATCTTGCGCATGTGCACATTGAGAATTTGTTCACGACCGCGGATATCGGGCAGGGTGACATACACCTGGCGGTCAAAGCGTCCAGGGCGCAGCAAGGCGGCGTCCAGGATGTCTGGACGGTTGGTAGCCGCCACCACGATCACACCCAGGTTGGTCTCAAAGCCATCCATCTCGACCAGCATCTGGTTGAGGGTTTGCTCGCGCTCGTCGTTACCACCGCCCAGGCCGGCACCGCGCTGGCGACCCACCGCGTCAATTTCATCGATGAAGATGATGCAGGGGGCATTTTTCTTGGCGTTTTCGAACATGTCGCGCACACGGGCTGCGCCCACGCCGACGAACATTTCAACGAAATCAGAACCGGAGATGCTGAAAAAAGGAACCTTGGCCTCGCCGGCAATGCCTTTGGCCAGCAAGGTTTTACCGGTACCCGGCGGGCCCACCAGCAACAAACCACGGGGAATACGGCCCCCCAGCTTTTGGAACTTCTGCGGGTCTTTGAGGAAATCCACGACTTCCTTGACCTCTTCCTTGGCTTCATCACAGCCCGCCACATCGGCAAAGGTCACCTGGTTGTTGTTCTCATCCAACATGCGGGCCTTGCTCTTGCCGAAACTGAAGGCGCCGCCCTTGCCGCCGCCCTGCATCTGCCGCATGAAGTAGACCCACACGCCAATGAGGAGCAGCATGGGCCCCCAACTGACCAGCAGGGTCATGAGGAGGGAGCCTTCTTCACGCGGCTTGACGTCAAATTTCACACCATTGGCGATCAAGTCGCCCACCAGACCGCGGTCGAGGTAGGTGGCGTTGGTGCGCAACTTGCGGTCATCATGGGTGATGGCCACAATCTCGGTGCCACCCTGGCCTTCCTGGATGGTGGCGGTCTTGATACGCTTGCCCCGCACCTCTTCGAGGAAATCGGAATAGGCCACGTAGCCGGCACCGGCGGGACCACGCGCGTCAAACTGTTTGAACACGGTGAACAGCACCAAGGCAATCACCAGCCAAACTGCGACTTTGGAAAACCATTGGTTATTCAATGCTGACTCCAAACTAGACCGCCAGGGAGGCAGCCACAAAAGGGCCCTGAGGCCCACAATTCCAGGACATATGCCATCAAAGACATGTAATGTGCCATTCTAGGCGTTTCAAGAGCCGCCAGCGCGGAAATTGAAACCATAAGTCATCCAGGCAACAAGGTTATCGACCCGTTTCAGTGCCCTTTGAGCACCCGCCCAACCAAAAACGTCTCGGAGGACTTGTCGCGGCTGGCTTTGGGCTTGATGGGCTTGACCTGGACAAACGTGTCCTTGAACAGCTTGACCAGCTGGCTGTACCCGCTGCCATGAAACACCTTGGTCACCAGGGCCCCCTGGGGTTTGAGGTGGCTGACAGAAAAAGCCACCGCCAGCTCCACCAGATGGGTGATACGGGCCGAATCCGCCGAGGCGATGCCTGACAAGTTGGGCGCCATGTCAGAGATGACCAGGTCCACTTGGCGACCCTCCAAGGCCGAACTCAATTGATCCAGCACGGCGTCTTCGCGGAAGTCACCTTGCAGAAATCGGACCCCCTCGATGGGCTCCATGGGAATGATGTCCAGAGCGATCAGCGTGCCATCCAGCTCCCCCACGGCTGCCCCCTGGGGCGACAGGCATCGCCGAGCGTACTGGCTCCAGGCACCGGGGGTGCTGCCCAGGTCCACAATCACGTGACCCGGTCGAATCAGCCCCAATTGCTCGTCAATTTCCTTGAGTTTGTAGGCTGCACGGGCCCGATAGCCCTCCTTCAGGGCCATCTTGACGTAGGGGTCGTTCACGTGGTCGTTGAGCCACGCCTTGTTGACCTTTTTGCTTTTGGTTTTAATCTTCACTCGGGATCCTGCCTGGAAAGGGATAATACCCCCATGCCTGCCATTCAACTCACGCCCGCCCAGCGCAAGGAGCACCGCGCATTGGCGCACCACCTCGAACCCGTCGTCATGATTGGGCAAGAGGGCCTGACCGACGCCGTGCAACGCGAAATCGACGCCGCCCTCAACGCCCATGGCCTGATCAAGGTCCGTGTGCTGGGCGATGACCGAAGTGCCCGCGACGGCTTGTTCCAAACCCTGGCCGACCAACTGAACGCCGCGCCCATCCAACACATCGGCAAACTGCTGGTGCTGTGGCGCCCCAAGCCCGCCAGGGAAAAAGCGCTGGTCGAAGACCGTAAGCCCGGGCCGCGTGACTTCAAGGTCCTGAAGTACAGCAGCCGCGGTGGGCAGCGCCCCCAGGTCAAGACCGTTCGAGTCCTGGGCAACGAACGTCTGACGTCTGGCGGGCAAATCAAGCGGGCCAAGCCCAAGCAGACCTCGGTCAAGAAAAAACAGTTGGGCTGACCTGCTGCGCATGACCCGCCCCACCCTTTCGGTCATCCTGATCACCAAAAACGAGGCCGAACTCGTGGGCCAGTGCCTCGAGTCCGTCAAATGGGCCGATGAGATCATCGTGGTCGATTCGGGCAGCACGGACGCCACGGTGGAGATTTGCAAACGCTACACCGATCGGGTGATGGTGACGGACTGGCCCGGCTTTGGGCCGCAAAAAAACCGGGCGTTGGCGATGGCCACGGGGGATTGGGTGTTGTCGATTGATGCGGATGAGGAGGTGACGCCGGGGTTGGCGCAGGAGATTCGGGAGGTTCTGCAAGCGCCTCTGGCTCAGGGCTACACCCTCCCGCGACTCTCGAGCTATTGTGGCCGCTTCATGCGGCATTCAGGCTGGTGGCCCGATCCGGTGCTTCGCTTATTCCAGCGCGGGGCAGGTTCGTTCACCCCAGCGCGTGTGCATGAACGGGTGGAACTTGAGGGCTCAGTGGGCGCATTGCAGCAAACCTTGCTGCATCATTGCTTTCGCTCGCTGGACCAGGTATTGCAGAAGGTCAACCATTACTCCCACGAAGGTGCCCTGGCGTTACACGCACAGGGCCGCCGAGCCAGCCTGGCCACGGCCATCGGCCATGGCCTGTGGTCGTTCATCCGCACCTACCTGCTCCAGCGGGGATTTCTGGATGGTCGGGAGGGATTCATCCTCGCCGTGTCCAACGCGGAAGGCACTTATTACCGGTACCTGAAGCTGATGTACCTGCAGGACAAGGCGCCGCGCGCATGAAGGCCTCCCTCATCGTGACCACCTACAACCGCCCGGATGCCTTGCAGGCGGTGCTACGAGGCCTGGCTGCCCAAGTGGATCAGGACTTTGAGGTGGTGGTAGCGGACGACGGATCTACGGCAGACACGGCCCAACTCATTCAGACCCTGGCCCACGATTACCCCGTGCCTTTGCGTCATGTCTGGCAGGAAGACCAGGGATTTCGTGCCGGTGCTGCTCGTAACCGTGCCTGCGCCCAGGCCAACGGGGAATACTGGATTTTTCTGGATGGCGACTGCATTCCTCTGCCCGGCTTTGTCGGTGAACACAAGCGGTTGGCTCAGCCGGGGTGCTTTGTGGCGGGCAATCGCATCTTGCTGAGCGACAGCTTCACACACCTTGCACTAGCCCAGCAACTCCCGCTTCATGCGCGGCACCGTGGGCAATGGTTGGTGGATCGACTGGTGGGGCGCATCAACCGCTGGTTGCCTTTGGTGCATGCAGCCGATGGGGCTTGGCGGCTGCGTTCGCCCCACCGCTGGCAAGGTGCGCGCACCTGCAACCTGGCGGTTTGGCGTCAAGACTTTGTGGCCATCAATGGCTTTGATGAAAGCTACGCGGGTTGGGGACATGAAGACGCGGACCTGGCGGTGCGACTCATCCGGCGCGGCGTGCAGCGCAAAGACGGCCGATTCGCGACGGCAGTCCTGCATTTGTGGCATCCTGAAAATGATCGGTCCCAGTTGGAGGACAACGTGAGGCGCCTAGAGGCGATTCTCTCGAACCAGTCCACCCAGGCGCGCCGCGGGTATAGCCAGTACGCCCTGACCGCTCATTGAGTGACCTTGCAACGCCCCCGCCTGATTCCGACATCATGACCTGGCCCATTCCCATCCTGATGTACCACCAGATTGATGCATCACCGCCCAAGGGCACGCCCCTCAGAGGCTTGACCGTGACGCCGCAACGCTTTGCCCGACAGATGGGGTTGTTGCGCCTACTCGGCTATCGCGGGGTCAGCATGAGCGAGCTAGAGCCCTATCTGCTCGGCGAGCTTTCCGGCAAGGTGGTCGGCATCACCTTCGATGACGGCTATCAAAACAACCTGGAGCATGCACTGCCCGTGCTGCAGCGCAACGGTTTCAGCGCCACCTGCTACGCGGTGAGCGACCCCTTTGAGGGGCGCAATGCCTGGGATGATGCCATTGGAGTGCCCTCCAAGCGCCTGCTCACCCCGGCGCAGATGCGCGAGTGGGTTCAGGCGGGCATGGACCTGGGCGCCCACACCCGGCATCACGCCGACCTGACCACGCTGGAACGTGCGCAGGCCTGGGACGAAATGGCCGGTTGCAAACAAGCGCTGCAAGACATCACCGGGCATGAGGTCCGGCATTTCTGTTACCCCTATGGGCGCTACACCGCCGAGCACGTCGCCATGGCTAAAGAGGCGGGCTTCATCACCAGCACCACCACCCGCCGAGGCCGTGCGCTTCCCAATGATGATCGCTTCGAGTTGCCGCGCGTGCTGATTGCCCACAGCAACCACCTCATGCTCTTTTGGGCCAAAACCCTGCACACCTACGAGGACCGCTACCGATGAGCACCTCGCCGCGGCTGCGGATCGCGGTTCTCAATCGACATTTCGGCTACCGGTTTGGCGGCGCTGAGCGTTATGCGGCGGCCATTGCAGAGGAGCTGTCGGACACACACGAAGTGCACGTCTTTGCGCAGGACATAGAGCACCACCATCCCGGCATCACCTACCATCCGGTGTCACGCCCTTTCAACAAGCCGCGCTGGCTCAACCAACTGTGGTTTGCCCTGCAAACCTGGCGTCTCACACGGCATGGGTTTGATGTGGTGCACTCCCACGAAAACACCTGGCACGGAGACCTGCAAACCGTTCATGTGCGGCCTTTTCGTGTCGGGCTGTTTCATGGCTTGTCGCCCGCCCGGCGTGCGCTGCGGTGGCTGTCGTTGTTCACCAGCCCAAGACTGATCACGTATTGGTGGCTGGAAGCGGCACGTTTGTCGGTCAACCCGGGGCGCAGGATCGTGGCCACTTCCGACCAAGTGAAGCGAGATACCCTCATGGGCTATCCCCACACCGCCTCGATGTTGGAAGTCATTCCCCCTGGCGTCAACATGCCCGCTAAGCGTCTGACGACATCCCCTGCACGGGCGCAACTGCAGTTGCCCTTGGACGTACCCCTGGCCTTGTTCGTGGGCAATGATTTCGACAAGAAAGGGCTGCCTGCTCTGCTGCAGGCATTGGCTTTGACCCCCGGACTGCATGTGGCTGTGGTGGGGCAAGGGCGTCACCTGCAGCGCTACCGAGAGCAAATTGCCAACCTGGGCTTGGCTGACCGCGTGCATCTGCTCGGGTCGTTGTCCGATGTCACGCCCGCCTATGCGGCGGCCGACTGGTTGGTTCATCCCACCACCGAAGACACTTACGCCATGGTGGTGCTAGAGGCCATGGCCAGCGGATTGCCCGTGATTGTTTCCAGCGCGAGATTCTGCGGCATTGCCGCTGAATTGACTCACACTGTGAATGCTTTGATTCTGGACGATCCGCGGGATGAAAAGCAGTTGTCAGAACGGCTTTTGTCCTTGCTGGAAGACCCGTCGTTGCGCGAGTCATTGGCGCGGGCCGGGCTGTCCTTTGCCCAAGAGAGAACCTGGCGCCAGGCGGCGGCTCAGCATGAGGCCCTGATACAACGCGTGCTCGCCCAACGCCCCGGCGATTGAATCATTCAAAGAGGCCTCCCCTTTTAAAATCCCTGTTCCACCCAGCTCAAGCCTCCACACCCTGTTCACCCGGCATGTCAACCCCTCGACGTCAACGATGGCTGATCCTGTCCCACGCCTTCAACATGGATGGGCGTGCGTCAAGTCAGACCATCACAGACAAGATTCCCTACCTCCTGCAAGCGAACATTGAGGTGGTCGTACTGAGTGGTGTACTGGGGACACAGGATCAACGCTTTGAACACCACCGGTTGTGGTCTGCGGGTCCTTCAGGCGTACGGTTCGAGATGCGGCATGTGTTGCGCCAGAAACTGACCCACCCTGCCCTGTACCGACTCTGGATGACTCTCCTCAGCTTGTTGCTGTTACCCGCCATGCTGATTGAACGCTTGTTCTTTCCCATCGAGAACTCCTGGAGTTGGCAATTCAGCGCGGCGCGGCGCGGCCGTTCATTGGCCGGCCTTCAACCCTTTGATCTGATCTACTCCACCGGCGGAGCGGTGGCCGCCCACTTGGCCGCTCGGCGTTTACAACGGCAACTGGGTATTCCCTGGCTGGCAGAGGTACACGACCCCTTCGTGCACCCAGGCACCGTGCCAACAACTCGCCGCCAACGATTCTTCGCAGGCGTTGAAACCCTGATCTGCCAACACGCGAACGCGGCCATCTGGTTCACCCAGCAGGCGCTGGACAGCGCACGCCGCCGCAACCCCGAACTGGGCGAGCGCGGTCATGTCATGCTGCCCGGCGTGGACAGTCCGTTCACAGCAAGCTGGCCAGCGTACACCCCTGGCCCTCGGCTGGTGATGGGCCATTTTGGGTCTTTGTCATCCACTCGCACACTCAAGCCCTTGATGCATGCCTGGCACTGGCTGGCGCAACATGAGCCCGAGGTGAGCCGCGACCTGGAGTTGCACATTTTTGGCGGCACACTCGACCACACCTCAACGCAGTTGGCCGAGCAGTGGGGACTTCACGACCGCATCAGACCCTTTGGTCGGATTGAAACAGACCCTGCAACCGGTGAGTCTGGTCGCAGCCAGGTGTTGAAACGTATGCGGCAATGTGACGTACTGTTGCTGGTTCATGGCGAGGATGCCATTTGTGAAGAGTACATTCCATCCAAGGTGTACGAATACCTGTGGATGCAGCGCCCGATACTGGCCACGGTGCATGACAACCCGCAGATGGCGGAGATTTTGCGTGGACAAGGGCATTGGGTGGCGCAGAGTTCTTTGCGTGAGGGGGGGAGTGAGTTGGCGGCGCCGGAGATGGTGCGGCATTTGAAGGCGTTGTGGGAAGCGTGGCGTACCCACGGGCTGCCTGATTCGGGGAAGATGAGTCCGTACACCACCCAGGCGTCGACCTCGCAGTTGATGGGTTGGGCTGGCACAATGGGTGTAGATCCAACATGACCACCTTGGCGCTCTATTGCAAAAGCTACAGTACCGACCTGCGGCGGTTGGTGCGTCTGGCTGAATCAGTTAGGAAGTTCAATGTCGAAGGCTTGCCCTTCTATGTCTCCGTGCCTGATTCCGAGCTTGCCTTGTTTCAGGAACATCTGGCGGGATACGACGTTCATCTGATGACCGATTCGGATATTTTGCGCGCCTCAACGCGCATTGACAGGGAGCAGATGAGCCAGCTCCCCGGCAGCCTGTCGCAGCAGATTGTGAAATCTGAGTTTTGGCGACTGGGCTTGTCTGATGCCTACGTGTGCCTGGATTCGGATGCTGTCTTCATTCGCCCGTTTGGTCGGGCTGACTTCATGACGGCCGAAGGCACCCCCTACACCATGTTGGATGAGGCGCATGATTTGCTTGAGGACGCGTTGCGCCAAGGCCGGGCACGCGTAATGACGGACTTCAATCGCGAAGCGGATCTGGTTCAGACCTTGTTTGGGCGTGCTGGAAAGCGTTACAGCTTTGGCCCCTTCCCGCTGGTCTGGCACAAAGCGGTGTGGCAAAGCCTGGATGAGCGTTTTCTGCAACCACGCAACATCAGTTTTGCCGATGCTATAGAGATGGCGCCGATTGAGTCACGTTGGTATGGCGAAGCGTTGCTTGCTTATCAGGCGGTGGCGTTGAAGCCATGTCAAGCCTTGTTCAAGGTGTATCACTATGCTTGGCAGTTGGATGGAGATCGGCGGGACGGGGTGACCTCACTCCAGCTTTCGCAGTTGTATATGGGCGTGATCTACCAGTCTGCATGGGAGCGGGAAATGGACTGGCCGAGTGAGGGCGGCGGCGTCCTGTCCCGACTTGGCAGAAGTATAAGACGCAGACTTGGGCGCATTTGAGCGTCGATCAAGAGATCTGTGGTCATCAGCAAACATCCCAACAAAGTTTAGTGGGTGATTTGTTCTACTGTTGCGGAAATTCTGACCCTCGATAAATATATCGATTTTGGAATAAAAAAATACTTCTACTATTGGCAATCACTGTGCCAATTTTTTGTAAAACGCCCGCCGAGTGAGTAGAAACCACCATCAACTCTGCAGTCTCACCATTTCGAAATATTTACCACCTAGTGCCATCAACACGTCGTGGGAACCTTGCTCAATAATTTGGCCTGCAGACATCACACAAATCGCATCTGCGTGACGAACTGTGCTTAGTCTATGTGCAATGATGATAATTGTTCTTCCATAACGCAAACTCTCAATGGACTTCTGGATTAAATTTTCGGATTCCGTATCCAGCGCTGAAGTGGCCTCATCAAAGATCCAGATTTTTGAATCTCGATATAAAGCACGAGCGATAGCCAACCGTTGACGCTGGCCCCCCGATAACAAGCTACCGTTAACTCCAACCAGGCTATCCATACCCAAAGGTAACTCATTGACATGCGACCACAAATTGGCCGCATGTAAGCATGCTTGCACATGTTCACGATCAATCACATGATCGCTAGCGTATGCAACGTTTTGCGCGACGGTACCGTCGAAAAGCACGATATCCTGTGAAACAACTGCAAAGTGTTTCCTCAAACTGGACAAGCGGATTTCTGAAATCGGCACACCATCGAGCCGTATTTGCCCAGATTCAACTGCCACAAAACGCAATAAACTGTTGACCATGGTGGTCTTGCCAGCGCCCGAGGCCCCTACCAAAGCCACCGTGGTACCAGGTTTCACATGGATATTCAACCCGTTCAATGCTGGAAGAGAGGCTCCAGAAAATTGCACAGTAACTTGATCAAATCTAATGTCACCCTGGCACCTGTCCAAATCACGGGTTCCCGCATCCAGTTCGCTTGGAGCCTCCAACAAGTCAAACGCCCCACGGGCTGCAACCAATGCTCCTGCAATCGGCTGAAAAACATCTGAAAGATGACGCATCGGGGAAATCGTCATCAGCAAAGCCATGATGAAAGAGACAAATTCACCAACCGTACTGCCGCCCTGGCTAGCCTGGTAAAGAGCCAAAGTCACAATGGCAGATACACCAATGGCCGCGACCAACTGCGTGATGGGGGTGACCAATGCACCTGTCGCCATTTGCTTGTTTGACAGCCGGCGCAAACGCTGTGCCTCGTGTTCAAAGCGACGGCCTTCAAAATCAGTCGCGCCAAACGTCCTAACCACCCTCCATGCACGCGCATTGTCATCCACAATGTCAATCAATCTTTGCTGCGACTCGTACTGAGCCTGACCCACTCGTTCCAATCTTTTTTGAGCTTTTCGAACAGCGATAGCCAACAGAGGCATGCTGACAAAAGATATCAAGGTCAACTGCCAATTCAGATAGAGCAAATAGCCCAACAAACACAACAGAATGGTCGTGTCTTTCACCAAGTTAATGAGCGTGCTGCCCAAAATCTGTGATGCCCAAAAGGGGTCATTGATGATTTTATTGACCACCTGCCCTGGCGTCAGACTTGAAAAAATATCCGAGCGGACCTTAAACAAAGCCGCCATTAGCTGAAGACGAAACTCTAGAACAATCCGGCCCAGCGCGGCTTGAACAATATAGGTACCGCAATAGTTCAATGCCCCGCGTAACAAAAATAAGCCAATGATGATCGGCGGCACCAACCAAATGGGGTAATCTAATTCCCCCTGAAATCCCGAGTCAATCAACTTCTTGAACAAAGCAGGTATGGCAGGCTCCACTGCCCCGGCCAGCGCAAAAATCACAAAAGACAACAACAGCATCCGCCATTCCTGGCGCGCATATCCTAATAGTTTCTTGGCGGTGCTGTCGAGTTCAGACATACCCAACCGCAATCAACGGTAAGACACCGCCACAATCTCATACCGTCTTACCCCGCCCGGCGCCTGCACCTCTGCCACATCGCCCTCTTCCTTTCCAATCAAGGCCCGAGCAATAGGACTGCTTACATTGATCAGCCCCAACTTCAGATCCGCCTCATCCTCACCCACGATCTGATAGGTCACCGCATCCCCGGTGGCCTCGTCTTCCAGCTCCACGGTAGCGCCAAACACCACCTTGCCGCCCGCATTCACCGAGGACGGGTCAATCACCTGAGCCATCGACAACTTGCTCTCGATTTCCTGAATCCGACCTTCGATAAACCCTTGACGGTCTTTGGCCGCATCGTATTCAGCGTTCTCGCTCAAATCGCCCTGTGCGCGGGCCTCGGCAATGGCGTTGATGACCGCGGGTCGCTCAATGGTTTTGAGTCGGTGCAGTTCTTCCTTGAGTTTTTCGGCGCCGCGAAGCGTGATGGGTAGGGTAGCCATGGGTTATCTCTGATAAAAACCTTAAACCGTTGCCAGCTGCGCATGCAGCGATTGCACCGAATATACGTCCAGTTGGTCCAGGTACTTCATCCCCTCCACCGCGGCCTCGGCCCCAGCGATGGTGGTGAAGGTGGTGACCCGAGCCAGCAGCGCTGAGGTGCGGATCTGGCGCGAATCGGCAATGGCGTTGCGGCGCTCTTCGACGGTGTTGATGACCAGGGCGATTTCGCCGTTCTTGATCATGTCCACCACGTGGGGGCGACCTTCGGTGACCTTGTTGACCGCCTGCACCGTAATGCCCGCCTCGCTGATGGCGGCAGCTGTGCCTTTGGTGGCCACGAGTTCAAAACCCAGAGCCACGAGCTGACGAGCCACCAAAACAGCGCGCGGCTTGTCATTGTTTTTCACCGTCAGGAACACCTTGCGCACCGCATCCGTCGGGCGCGGCAGCTTGGTGCCCGCACCGAGTTGGCTTTTGACGAAAGCTTCGCCGAAGGTCTTGCCCACGCCCATGACTTCGCCGGTGGACTTCATCTCGGGGCCGAGGATGGTGTCCACGCCAGGAAACTTGACGAACGGGAACACGGCTTCCTTGACGCTGAAGTACGGCGGCGTGACTTCCTGGGTCACCCCTTGCGAGGCCAGCGACTGGCCGGCCATGCAACGCGCCGCCACCTTGGCCAGGGGAATGCCCGTGGCCTTGGACACATATGGCACCGTGCGCGACGCGCGCGGGTTGACTTCCAGCACGTAGATCACATCGTCGCCATTCTGCTTTTGGATGGCGAACTGGACGTTCATCAGTCCCACCACCTGCAAGGCCTTGGCCATGGCAGCCGTTTGGCGCTTGAGTTCGGCAATCGTTTCAGCCGACAGCGAGTACGGCGGCAATGAACATGCCGAGTCGCCGCTGTGCACACCGGCCTGCTCGATATGCTCCATCACACCGCCGATGAAAGTCACCTGACCATCACTCAGGCAGTCCACATCACACTCAATGGCGTCGTTGAGGAACCGGTCGAGCAACACGGGAGAATCGTTGCTCACCTTGACGGCCTCGCGCATGTAGCGCTCCAGGTCGCGTTGCTCGTGCACGATTTCCATCGCACGGCCACCCAACACGTAGCTCGGGCGTACCACCAACGGATACCCCAGCGCTGCAGCTTTTTCCAGCGCCTCGGTCTCGGTACGGGCGGTGGCGTTGGGCGGTTGGCGCAGGCCCAACTCGTGCAGCAGTTTCTGAAAACGCTCACGGTCTTCGGCCGCATCGATCATGTCAGGGCTGGTCCCGATAATGGGCACGCCCTCGGCATGCAGACCCAAAGCCAGCTTCAACGGGGTCTGGCCGCCGTATTGCACGATGACGCCAGCAGGCTTTTCCTTGTCGACGATTTCCAGCACGTCTTCGAGTGTGAGCGGTTCGAAGTACAGGCGGTCGCTGGTGTCGTAGTCGGTGGACACGGTCTCGGGGTTACAGTTGACCATGATGGTCTCATAGCCGTCCTCGCGCATAGCCAGCGCTGCGTGCACACAGCAGTAGTCAAACTCGATGCCCTGGCCGATGCGGTTCGGTCCGCCACCCAGCACCATGATCTTCTTGCGGTTGGTCGGCTCGGCCTCGCACTCCTCGTCGTAGGTGGAGTACATGTAGGCGGTGTCGGTGGAGAACTCGGCCGCACAAGTATCCACGCGCTTGTAGACTGGACGCACCTTGAGCGCGCGACGCTGTTCGCGCACGGCCTTCTCGGTGGTCTTGAGTAGCTTGGCCAGGCGGCGATCTGAAAAGCCCTTCTTCTTGAGCTGTCGGAGTTCGTCAGCAGTGATGGCCTCGAGGCTGGCTTTTTCCAGTTCGAGTTCGATGCGCACGATCTCTTCAATCTGCACCAGGAACCAGGGGTCGATCTTGGTGAGGTCGAACACCTCTTCCACGCTCATGCCTTGGGCAAACGCATCGCCCACATACCAGATGCGCTCGGGGCCGGGTTCGCCCAGCTCTTTTTCGAGCACTTCGCGATCCTGGGTTTTTTCGTTCATGCCGTCCACGCCCACTTCCAGGCCGCGCAGGGCTTTCTGGAACGACTCCTGGAAGGTGCGGCCCATGGCCATCACCTCGCCCACCGATTTCATCTGGGTGGTCAGTCGGCTGTCGGCGGCCGGGAATTTTTCAAACGCAAACCGCGGAATCTTGGTGACCACATAGTCAATGCTGGGCTCGAAGCTCGCCGGCGTGGCACCCCCGGTGATGTCGTTGCGCAACTCGTCCAGGGTGTAGCCCACGGCCAGTTTGGCGGCCACCTTGGCAATGGGGAAACCCGTGGCTTTGGAGGCCAACGCGGAAGAACGCGACACGCGAGGGTTCATCTCGATCACGATCATGCGCCCATCCACGGGGTTGATCGAGAACTGCACGTTGGAGCCACCGGTGTCCACCCCGATTTCACGCAACACCGCCAGTGACGCGTTGCGCATGATCTGGTACTCCTTGTCGGTCAGCGTTTGCGCCGGGGCCACGGTGATGGAGTCGCCCGTGTGCACGCCCATGGGGTCGAGGTTTTCGATGGAGCAGACGATGATGCAGTTGTCCGCCTTGTCGCGCACCACTTCCATCTCAAACTCTTTCCACCCGACCAGGGACTCTTCAATCAGCAGTTCGTTGGTGGGCGAAGCTTCCAGGCCGCGCTTGCAGATCGTCTCGAACTCTTCCGGGTTGTAGGCAATACCGCCGCCCGTGCCGCCCAGCGTGAAGCTGGGTCGAATCACCACGGGAAAGCCCACAGTCTTTTGTACCGCCCAGGCCTCGTCCAAGCTGTGGGCGATGCCCGAGCGCGCAGAACCCAGCCCAATGCGGGTCATGGCTTCCTTGAATTTTTGGCGGTCCTCGGCCTTGTCGATGGCCTCGGGCGTGGCACCAATCAGTTCCACCTTGTACTTGTTGAGCACACCGTGGTGCCACAAATCGAGCGCGCAGTTGAGCGCCGTCTGCCCCCCCATGGTGGGCAGGATGGCGTCAGGTCGCTCCTTGGCGATGATCTTCTCGACCGTCTGCCAGGTGATGGGTTCGATGTAAGTGACGTCGGCCGTGGCCGGGTCGGTCATGATCGTGGCGGGGTTGCTGTTAATCAGGATGACCTTGTAACCCTCTTCGCGCAGGGCCTTGCAGGCCTGCACACCCGAGTAATCGAACTCGCAGGCCTGGCCGATGATGATCGGGCCAGCGCCGATGATGAGAATGCTCTTGATGTCTGTACGCTTGGGCATGTCAGTGTTTCTCCATCAGCGCCACAAAGCGGTCGAACAGATAGGCGATGTCATGGGGGCCGGGTGAAGCTTCGGGGTGCCCCTGAAAGCAGAAGGCGGGTCGATCGGTACGGGCCAGGCCCTGGATGGTGCCGTCAAAGAGCGACACGTGGGTGGCGCGCAGGTTGGCGGGCAGCGAGGTCTGGTCCACCGCAAAACCGTGGTTCTGGCTGGTGATGGAGACACGGCCGTTGTCCAGGTCCTTGACCGGGTGGTTGGCACCATGGTGACCAAATTTCATCTTGAACGTCTTGGCGCCGCTGGCCAGGGCCATGATCTGGTGCCCCAGGCAGATGCCAAACGTCGGCAGACCGCTGTCGATCAGTTCGCGCGCCGCAGCAATGGCGTAATCACAAGGCTCGGGGTCGCCGGGGCCGTTTGAGAGGAAGACGCCATGGGGCTTGCGGGCCAGGACAGCAGAAGCTGGGGTCTTGGCAGGCACGACGTGCACATGGCAGCCGCGCTCGGCCAGCATGCGCAGAATGTTTTTCTTCACCCCGAAGTCATACGCTACCACCTCGAAGCGGGGCGACTGCAGGGTGCCGTAACCTTCGCCGAGTTTCCACTCGGTCTGGGTCCAGTCGTAGGGCTGGGTTGCCGACACCTTTTGCGCGAGGTCCAGTCCAGCCATGTGGGGTGCTGATCGGGCTGCCGCCACGGCTTGGTCAATCACCGCCTGGGTGGGCTGTTGGCCGTCCGCCAGTGCCACGATGGCCCCGTTTTGGGCGCCCTGGGTGCGCAACAAGCGCGTGAGTTTGCGGGTGTCCAGGTTGGCAATGGCCACCGTCTGGCTCGCACGCAGATACTCGCTCAGGGATTGTTGGGAGCGGAAGTTGGACGCGCGCAGGGGCAAGTCCTTGATGATGAGGGCGGCAGCATGGACCTGATCAGCTTCGATGTCCTCGGTGTTGACGCCATAGTTGCCAATGTGCGGATACGTCAGGGTGACGATCTGCTGGCAGTAACTGGGGTCGGTGAGGATTTCCTGGTAGCCGACGAGGGAGGTATTGAACACCACTTCGCCGACGGTGGAGCCGGGAGCTCCGATCGAGTTGCCGATAAAGACCGTGCCGTCTGCCAGCGCCAGGAGGGCGGTGGGGAATGTTCCCTGAAGAGACAAAAGCACTGGGTTCTCCGTAAAGGTTCGGTGACGCCCCAGCGCGCGCAAGAAGTGATACTCGCTTGGCTGCTTGTGTGTGGGAGTAGGCTTGAGGTCGAGCTGTAGGCGTGCGGTTGGATGCTGAAAAGCCCCTCATTATAGCCGCAGCCGCGCAGACTAATCTCGGTGTGAAGTGGCGCTGGCGTAGAGGCAAATCGCCGCAGCAGCCGCCACATTCAGCGACTCCTCTCCACCCGGCTGAGGGATGCGCACGAACAGGGACGAGCGCTCGATCAAGGCGGGTTGAACCCCCTGCCCTTCATGACCCAACACCCAGGCACAGGGGTACGGCAAGCCTTGGGATGACGAGAGTTCGTGCAACCAGGGTCCGTGGTGCGGCAAGGTCACCACCAAGGGGACCTGAAGCGGGGCCAAATCCTCCACGTCCAGGCCCTCGATGAGGCTCAAGGCGAAATGGGCCCCCATCCCTGAACGCACCACCTTGGGCGACCACAAGGCCGCCGTGCCCTTGAGGGCCAAGACCTGGGTCACACCCATGGCCGCAGCGCTACGCAACATGGATCCCACATTGCCCGCGTCCTGCACCCGGTCCAGCACCAGCGTGTGAGCCTGGGCCCGGAGCAAGGGACGATCCTGCAGGGGCAGGACGCCAGCCACCCCACCGGGGGATGGCAATTCACTCAGACTGGCAAACAAGGCATCGGGCAGCACCCACACCTCGCCCTCCAGCGCGATCATGGCGGAAGACCGCTGTGACCAACCCGATTCTGAAAACACCCAGGACTGCAGACGCACGCCCCGGGCGAGAGCCGCCTGGCACAAATGCTCACCTTCCAGCCACACCTGACCCAGCTTGCGATAAGCGGTGTTGTCCCCCGCGAGTTGACGCAAGGTCTTGAACCGCGGGTTGTCGCGCGAGGTGATACGAGTCGGCGTGATGGGCGGTCGGGTCATGCCAACACCTCACACAGCAACTGGTCAAGAGAACTCATGTCCACTCCCCTGTTGCAGGGTCGCTGGGAAGACCCGGGCGGGCTGCTGCACCCCGCTGGCGAACCTCAGCGATGGCCATTGCCACCGGCGAAAAACTCCGACGATGCCAGGGCGTGGGCCCATGCTCGCGCAGGGCCTGCATGTGAAGTGCCGTGCCGTATCCCTTGTGCGCGGCAAAGCCATAGTGCGGGTATTGCGCATCGATTGCTTCGCACCAACGGTCTCGGTGCACCTTGGCCAGGATGGAGGCAGCCGAAATCGCCTGGACTTTGGCGTCCCCTTGCACGATGGCCTCAGCCATCACATCGAGCACGGGAAGCCGGTTGCCGTCCACCAGCACCTTCACCGGCTTGAGTCGCAGTCCCGCCACGGCGCGTTGCATGGCCAGTAGCGTGGCTTGGAGGATGTTGAGGCGATCGATCTCCTCGACCGAGGCCTCCCCGATGCTGCAGCACAGGGCGTACGCACGAATCTCGTCATACAGGCGGTCTCGGGTGCGGGCCGTGAGTTTCTTGGAGTCGGCCAGTCCCTTGATGGGGCGCAGATCGTCCAGAATGACCGCTGCGGCCACCACGGGGCCGGCCAGTGGACCCCGGCCGGCCTCATCCACCCCGGCCACCAGACCAGGTAGGTCCCACGCAAGTGAGGCTTGTTCAGCGTTCAAGAATTTCCTGGATCGCATGGGTGACCAAGGTAGGGGTATCACACGTGAGCGTGAGATGCAGTTGCTCAAACCGCTGTTGCAAGTCCAACACCTGCTCTGGCGAGTTCAGCCAGTGCTCCAGGGCCAGCGCCATGGCCTCAGGGGTGGCCTGCTCTTGCAGCAACTCGGGCACTGCCCTGTCTTGCAGCAAGATGTTGGGCAAGCCCACCCAGGGCTGCAAACGTTGGCGCCGCATCAACTGCCAACTCAACCAGTGCATGTTGTAAGCAATCACCATGGGGCGCTTGAACAAGGCCGCCTCCAACGTGGCCGTGCCACTGGCCACCAGCGTGACATCGCAGGCCGCCAAGGCATCATGTGACTGACCCGACAACACACGTACCCACTCGGTTGCCCGCAGTTGCTGCACCAAGGCATCCAGCCTGGGCTTGAGTGAGGGGACGGCCGGCAGCACACACAGCAGATCGGGATGACGCTTGGCGAGCAAGAGTGCCGTGCGCACGAACCGCTCGGCCAGGTATTGAATTTCTGACGCACGGCTACCCGGCAGCAAGGCCACCACGCGCGCATCGGCGGGCAGTCCCAGATGGACACGCGCCGCCAAGCGATCCGGTTTCATCGCAATGGCCTGCGCCAGCGGGTGACCCACGTACGTGGCGGCTATGCCATGCTGTCTTAACAACTCGGGCTCGAAGGGGAACAGACACAAAACATGGTCCACGCTGCGACGCAGCGTGCTCACCCGCTCAGGGCGCCAGGCCCAGATCGACGGACACACCAACTGCATGGTGGGCACTCCCGACTCGCGCAGGGACTGAGCCAGAGATAAATTGAAGTCGGGCGCATCAACCCCCATGAAAACCTGGGGAGGCTGTGCCAACCAACGCGCTGTGAGCGCTTGGCGAATGCCGACGATGCCACGGTAGTGACGCAAGACCTCGATGTAACCTCGCACCGCCAGTCGTTCATGCGGCCACCAGGCCTCAAACCCTTGCTCGGCCATGCGGGGGCCCCCAATGCCCATGCACTGCGCCTGGGGCCAGCGCTGCTTCACACCCGCCAGCACCAAGGAGGCTAGCAAATCGCCCGAAGCTTCGCCAGCCACCATGCCCAGGGTGTTCAAGGTGGCCGACATCACAACGCCGTGTCCAGGTGCTGCACGCGCGTCAGCGCACGATGCCGCGCTTGTCGGAACCTGCACGGAGAAAATCGTTCATCAAGGCCACGTCCTGCGCCGATGCCGGGTGTTCCAAAGCCAGTGTGGCCATGCGCTCCATGGCCTGGGCCAGGGTGAGGTTGTCCCGGTACAGCGCCTTGTGCATGGCCTTGACCACCTGCACACGCTCGGGCGAGAAGCCACGCCGACGCAAACCCTCGTAGTTCATCGAGCGGGCCTCGGCGGGTTGTCCCTGGCACATCACGAAGGGAGGTAAATCGGCAAACAACAACGAGTTCATCGCCGTGAAACTGTGTGCGCCCAGACGACAAAATTGATGGACCACCGTGAAACCGCCCAGAATCACCCAATCGCCCACGTGCACATGGCCGGCCAGTTGCGTGTTGTTGGCAAAGATGGTGTGGTTGCCAATTTGACAATCATGGGCCAGGTGCACATAGGCCATGATCCAGTTGTCGTCGCCCACGCGGGTCACACCGGCATCGGTGGCTGTACCGATATTGAAAGTGCAGAACTCTCGCACCGTGTTGCGGTCTCCAATCACCAACTCACACGGCTCGCCCGCATACTTTTTGTCCTGCGGTATCGCTCCCAAGGAGTTGAACTGGAAGATGTGGTTGTCACGCCCAATGGTGGTGTGACCCTCGATCACACAATGCGCTCCCACCCGGGTCCCGGCACCTAGTCGAACATGCGGTCCAATGACGGTATAGGGGCCCACCTCGACCGTGCTGTCGAGCTCGGCTCCAGTATCCACCAGCGCGGTCGGATGAATACGGCTCATCGGCTTGTGCTCAGGCAATCGCCCGCATGGTGCACATCAACTCAGCCTCGGTGGCCACCTCACCCTCCACCAGGGCGCGGGCACCGAACTTGAAGATACCGGCCTTCATGCGCAGCAGCTCCACCTCCAAGATGAGTTGGTCACCCGGCTCGACCGGACGCTTGAAACGGGCCCCATCGATGCCGGCAAAGTAGTACACCGTTTTGTCATCGGGCGTCACGCCCAGGGTGTCAAACGCCAGTAGCGCGGCAGCCTGAGCCAGGGCTTCGAGCATCAGCACACCAGGCATGACGGGACGGTGCGGAAAATGCCCCGTGAAGAAGGGCTCGTTGATCGAAATGTTCTTCAGCGCGCGAATCTTCTTGCCCTTTTCGATGTCCAGCACTCGGTCCACCAGCAATATGGGATAGCGGTGCGGCAGTTGACGCAAGATTTGGTGGATGTCCATGCTCATGGAGTGGGTCCTGTCGAATGTTCAAGGGCTCGGATGCGGTCTCGCAACCGATGCAGTTGGCGCAAGGTCGCCGCATTTTTTTCCCAAGACGCATTGTCGTCGATGGGAAACACACCGCTGTACTGACCCGGTTGCAAAATAGAGCGCATCACCACGGAAGCGGCCGATATGTGCACGCCATCGGCCAGGGTTAGATGACCCAGCACCACGGCACCGCCACCAATCGTGCAGCGTGCCCCAATGCGTGCTGAGCCGGCCACCCCAACGCATCCCGCCATGGCAGTGTGCGCGCCGACCACCACGTTGTGGCCAATCTGCACCAGGTTGTCGAGTTTCACCCCATCCTCGATCACGGTGTCATCCAGCGCGCCCCGGTCCACGCAGCTATTGGCGCCAATTTCAACATCATTGCCAATGCGCACCGCCCCGAGCTGCTCGATCTTGACCCAGCCTTCGGCATGCGGCGCAAAGCCAAAACCATCCGCGCCAATGACCACGCCCGAATGCACAATGCAGCGTTCGCCCACCTGGCAATACTCCCCCAGAGTGACGCGCGACTTGAGCCAGCTGTCTGCTCCCACCGACGCTTCGGCCTCCACCACACACAAGGGGCCAATACGTGCCGTGGGGTGAATGCGTGCGGTTGGATCGACGACCGCGCTGGGGTGGATCAGGGGTGCGTTGGATGGGGGCTGGTGCTGGGCACGCCACCACTGCGTGAGCCGGGCGAAATACAAATACGGGTCAGGGGTGATGATGCAGGCCAGACCCGCAGATTCGGCACGGGACTGCCAGTCGGGACGAACAATGACAGCGCTGGCCTGTGTGCTGTCCACAGCACCCAGATAACGCGCCTGGCTGACAAAGCTCAGGCTGTGGGGCGTCGCCGTGTCCAGGGGCGCCAGGCGATCAATCGTCAATTCAGGTGAGCCTGAGAGCTCTCCCCCCAACGCGTCGATGATCTGGCCCAGCCGCAAGGCGACCTCGGCTTACTTGGCGCCGCCGTTGATGGCCTTGATGACCTTCTCGGTGATGTCGTGTTTGGGGTTGATGTAGACGGCTTCTTGCAAGACCAGGTCGTATTTCTCGCTCTCGGCGACTTGTCGAACCACCCGGTTGGCACGCTCGAGAACTTGCTGGAATTCTTCGTTCTTGCGGTTGTTGAGGTCTTCCTGAAACTCACGGCGCTTGCGTTGGAAGTCGCGATCCTGCTCCACCAACTGCTTTTGGCGGGTGTTGCGTTGGGTTTCGGACAGCGTGGGCGCATCGCGCTCAAAACGGTCGGACGCGGTTTTCAAGGTGTTACCCATGTCAACCAATTCTTTTTCGCGCTTGGCAAATTCCTGCTCAAGTTTGGTTTGCGAGGCTTTGGCCGGCGCGGATTCGCGGAAGATGCGGTCGGTGTTGACAAACCCGATACGGAATTCCTGCGCCTGGGCAGAAATCGACACGGCGCACAGCACGAGCGCAGGCCAAACATGTCGCATGGTGGTTTTCATCAGAAGGTGGTCCCAACTTGGAATTGCAAGGGAAGTATTCTATCGCCAGAGAACTTGGTGATGGGACGCGCGAGGGCCAAGCGCAATGGCCCCATCGGCGATACCCAACTGAAGCCCATGCCGAAGGAACTGCGCATGGTGGAGAGATCAATCTTGTCAAACTCGCCATACACATTACCAGCGTCAACGAAAGTGTACAGCCTGAGCGACTTGTCGTTGCCGGCGCCTGGGAAGGGCATCTGAAATTCCGCATTCAGCACGACCTTTTTGGTGCCCCCAATCACCAGACCCGTCACGTCCCGGGGACCCAAAGAACCCTGGTCAAAGCCACGAACAGAGCCGATACCGCCCACGAAATAGTTCTTGAACACCGGATAGGGATAGTTAGACAAGCCTTTACCTAAACCCAACTCACCGTTCAAGGCAATGCTGTACTGCTTGGTCAGAGGCAGGAAGAGTTGGTGAGCCCCTCCGTAACGGACATAGCGCGTGTCGCCCGTCACGGCCCAGTCGGAATAAATGCGCGAAAGTGCACCTTTGGTGGGGGCCATCGCGCTATCGCGCGAGTCACGAATCCAGCCCAGGGACAAAGGCGTGGAGCGGCTGGTGTAACCAAAACGTTCAGCGTAGTTGTAGTAGGCCGCCGGCATGCTGGAGCCGGGTTGAATGGTGGTTTCTTCCACCGCCCCACCGATCACAAAGCGAGACAACTCGCTGGCTGGAATGCCAAAGCGTAGACCCATGCCCTGGGTGATAAAGCGGTAGTTACCCGCTTGTTCGATGTAGGGTTTGGATGAACGATGGTAAAAATCAATGGTGCGAGAAACGCCGTCATCCGTGAAATACGGGTCGGTGAAGTTCACTGTCAACACCTGGTTGTATTTGCTGGTGCTGATTTGCGTACCCAGGTAGTTGCCCGTACCAAAGATGTTGTCCTGCTGAATACCGAAGGTGAGGAACAATTTTTCAAAAGATGAATAGCCGGCGCCGAGTTGCAAGGTGCCGGTGGGCTTTTCAACCACATTAATCGTCAAATCAACTTGATCTGGTGAACCCGCCACCTCTTGGGTATCGACCGTTACTTCTTTGAAGTAACCCAACCGTTCCACACGGTCGCGTGACAAGCGGATGCGGTCGCCGTCGTACCAGGCCGACTCCATCTGACGGAATTCTCGGCGGATGATTTCATCTCGGGTACGGGCATTGCCCGAGATGTTGATGCGCCGCACGTAGGCGCGACGAGAGGGATCCGCCTGCAGGACCACCGTGACCAGGTTGGTGGCGCGATCGATCTCTGGACGGGGCTCAATACGCGCGAAAGCAAACCCAAAGTTGCCAAAGTAGTCGGAAAAAGCCTTGATCGTTTGGGTCACATCATTGGCGTTGTAAGCTTGGCCCGGCTTGATGGTGATCAGGGACTTGAATTCTTCGTCACGACCCAGGAAGTAGCCCTCCAGCCGCACCGCCGACACACCGAAACGCTCACCCTCGGTGACGTTGATCGTGATGGTGATGTCTTGCTTGTTGGGTGAGATGGAGACTTGGGTGGAGTCAATTTTGAACTCCAGGTAACCACGGCTCAAGTAGTAGGACCGCAGCGTTTCCAGGTCCGCATTGAGTTTGGCGCGGGAGTAGCGGTCCGACTTCGTGTACCAACTCAGCCAATTGCCGGTATCGAGATCAAACTGATCACGCAGCGTGGATTCGCGGAACACCTTGTTTCCCACGATGCGAATCTCCTTGATCTTGGCCACATCGCCTTCGATCATGCTGAAGGTCAGGTTGACCCGGTTTCGCTCAATGGGCGTGATGGTGGTGATCACCTCGGCAGCGTAAAGGCTGCGGTTGATGTACTGGCGCTTGAGTTCTTGTTCGGCACGATCGGCCAGGGCACGGTCGTAGGGCCGACCCTCGGCCAGACCAACATCGCGCAAGGCCTTTCGCAGCACATCTTTGTCAAACTCCTTGGCACCCACAAAATCCAGGGCTGCAATGACAGGTCGCTCTTCGACCACAATCACCACCACGCCGCTGCTCACGTCGATGCGCAAGTCCTTGAACAATCCCAACCCAAACAAGCTGCGAATGGCGGTGGTGGCTTTTTCATCGGTGTAGGTGTCGCCAATGCGAAACGGCACACTGCCAAAAACCGTACCGGGCTCCACACGCTGAAGCCCTTCGATGCGGATGTCCTTGATTTCAAAGGGCTCGACGGCCCAGGCGAGTTGAGCCGTCAACAGACAGGCCACCACCGTTCGAACCAGAATCAGAAAGGGCCGCATCAGGTTGTGGGTCATAGGGCAAGAGGGTGGTGTTGCAATGGATCAGGGCTGGAGAGGCCACCAGCGCATCAGGTCGTTGCGCAGGGCAACCACCATCAGCAACAAGACCAGAACTAACCCAAGGCGGTTGAGCCCATCGAGCCATCCACCGGACGGCCGACGACCCGTGATCGCCTCCCAAAGATGATACATCAGGTGCCCCCCATCGAGGACCGGGATGGGCAGCAGGTTCAGCACCCCCAGGCTCACACTGATGAGCGCCAAAAATCCCAAAAAAGCCGTCAGCCCCAGGGCCGCAGATTTGCCGGCATATTCCGCCATGGTGATCGGCCCTGTCACCTGTTGCCAGGAGGCCTGTCCGATGACCATGCGCCCGAGAGTCCGCACCGTCATGCTGGCCACGTCAACCGTCCGCTCCACCGCGCGGATGAACCCGTCCCAGGGTCCAAACTGGACCAGCACCTGGGCGGGCGGCTCGCCCACCATCGCGTCGATGCGCCCGATGGGGCCCGCATCGGTCTCAACACGGCGCGGTTGCACCTCTATCAGCAACAGGCCGGGTTGGCCACGCCGCGCCACTTCCCAGACCTGCGCTGCCGATGCTTCGGCGCCACTGGCACGTACCGAGGCTCGCAGCGCCACCGCATCCGGCACAGGCCGAGACTGAATCCGCACCACGGTATCCCCCTTGCGCAAGCCGGCCTGTTGCGCCACGCCACCGGGAACCAGTTCTCCCAGCACGGGCGCCATCCAGGGACCACGCAAGCCCCACCACTCGGGCGTCATCACACCGTCCTCGGGCGCAGTGGCGGGAACAGCCATACGAACTTCCCGCACGGCCTGACCATCACGGGATTGCAACTCCAGCACCCACTGGGCATCCTCGTCGCGGCTCGGCTGGGACTGCATCATCTGCCAGCGCAAATCCTGCCAGGACTGCACCTCTTGCAGAGGGCCATTGCTCCAGCCCGATCGCAGCACACGGTCGGCGCTACGAACATCGGCTTGCTCAGCCGCTGAAGCGGGCATGGGGGTGGACAGCACGGCACGGGGTTGCCACTCGCCGATCCAGTGCATCACGGCATACAACGCCACCGCCAGCAACAGGTTGGCCATCGGACCCGCCAGCACAATGGCGGCCCGGTAGGCCAGCGGTTTTCGCTGGTACTCAAAGGGCTGATCCTGCTCGGCCACCGGGCCCTCGGCATCGTCGAGCATGCGCACATAGCCCCCCAACGGGATCGCGCACAGCACAAACTCGGTGTCCTGGTGGGGTCGTGGCCGACTGGGCTTCCAGCGCCACAGCACAGGACCAAAGCCAATGGAAAAACGTAACACCCGCACACCACAGGCCACGGCCACACGGTAGTGGCCGTACTCATGAACAGCGATCAAGAGGGTCAGAGCGGCCAGGAAGGCCAGCAGGGTTGTCATGCAGGCAGCACCCTCACCGGGACAGTCCCTGCACCGTGTGCTCGGCCCTCAGACGTGCCTGAGCATCCAAGGCCAAGAGGTCGTCGAGGCACGCCGGTGCCGAGGGGGGCAAGCCCGCCAACACCTCCAGGTTGACCACGTGGATCTGGTCGAAGCGAATACGGCGCTCGAGAAAGGCCGCAACAGCCACCTCGTTCGCGGCGTTAAGCACGGCCGTGGTGCCTGCCGGCGCCCGCAAGGCGTCCCAGGCCAGGCGAAGTCCGGGAAAGCGCTCGGCGTGTCCTGCCTGATCCAGGGCTTCAAAGGTCATCGCCGACAGAGCACGAAAATCGAGCGTGGCGGCCCCAGACTCGATCCGCTCCGGCCAGGCCAGGCCATAGGCAATCGGCACCCGCATGTCCGGCGTGCCCAGTTGCGCCACCACCGAGGCGTCGCGGAACTGCACCATGGAGTGAATCACGCTTTGCGGGTGGATCACCACCTCGAGGCGATCGGGCCCCAGGCCAAAGAGATAGCGCGCCTCGATCACCTCGAGCGCCTTGTTCATCATGGTGGCAGAGTCCACGGAGATCTTGCGCCCCATCACCCAGTTGGGGTGCGCGCAGGCCTGTTCAGGGGTCACCTCACGCAGACGCGACGGATCCAGGGTGCGAAACGGCCCCCCCGACGCGGTGAGGATGATCTTGTCGACCCGACGGTCCCACGTGGCCGGGTCATCAGGCAGAGACTGAAAAATAGCCGAGTGCTCGCTGTCGATCGGCAACAGGGTGGCACCGCCCTCTTTCACCGCCTGCATGAACACCTCACAGCCCACCACCAGGGCTTCCTTATTGGCCAACAGGAGCCGCTTGCCCGCTCGCGCAGCTGCGAGGCAGGAGGACAGACCGGCCGCGCCCACGATGGCGGCCATCACGGCATCCACCTCATGGTGCGAGGACACCTCATCCAACGCTCCAGCACCGCTGTGGACCTCGATGGGCAGACCGGCGGCTCGCACGCGTTGCGCCAAGTCGGCTGCGGCCACAGGATCCACCATCACGGCGTGGCGCGGACGGAAGGTCTGGCATTGCTGCCACATCAGGTCCACTTGACGGGATGCGGTCAACGCAAACACCTCGAAGCGCCCAGGGTGGCGCGCCACCACATCCAGGGTGCTGGTCCCGATGGAGCCCGTGGAGCCCAGAATGGTGAGACGCTGCAGGGTCATGGCAACAGGGTAGGTCCGTGGGTGGATGGGCTTACAACAACGCCAGCATCATGCCAAGCGGCAAGGCGGGCAGCAAGGCATCCACGCGATCGAGGACGCCACCGTGCCCGGGCAACAGTTGGCTGCTGTCCTTGAAACCAGCGCTGCGCTTGACCAGCGACTCGACCAGATCGCCCACCACACTCATGACGGTCAGAAAAGCAGCCCCCAGTATCAAGATCAGCGTGCCCTTGTCCTGCAATCGCGAGTACAGACTGGG
>RFTK01000035.1 GCA_009923505.1 Betaproteobacteria bacterium | reverse complement strand
GCTCCTGCCCCGGCTGCTGCCCCGGCCAGACCGCCCGCCGCTGCTTCCAAGGTGACCTACGCGGCTGACACCTTCTTCGACTTCGACAAGTCGGTCCTCAAGGCCGAAGGCAAAGCCAAGTTGGACGACCTGGTGGGCAAGATGAAAGCCATCAACCTGGAAGTCATCATCGCCGTGGGTCACACCGACTCCGTGGGCTCCGACGCCTACAACCAGAAGCTGTCGGTTCGCCGCGCTGAAGCCGTCAAGGCCTACCTGGTCTCCAAGGGCGTTGAAAAGAACCGCGTCTACACCGAAGGCAAGGGCGAGAAGCAGCCCGTGGCTGACAACAAGACCGCTCAAGGCCGTGCCAAGAACCGTCGCGTCGAGATCGAAGTGGTGGGTACCCGCCCCAACTGATCAACCCTGATCGCTGATGGACAAACCCCGCCTCGGCGGGGTTTTTTCTTGGTGCCCTGGTATTCTTGCGGGCTGATTTGCCAGCCCTCATCTGCCCTTTCCTATCGACCGACGGCGTGCCTGTGCGCCGCTCACCGTGACCCGGAGCCTCTGCCATGACATTGATATCGGTTGCGGGGGCGGCATTCTGGCCGACTCCATGGCCCGTGCCGGTGCCACGGTGACCGGCATCGACCTCGCAGGCAAGGCGCTGAAAGTAGCGCAGTTGCATGCCATGGAAGCCGGCACCCCCAACATCGCCTACCGTGAGATCAGTGCCGAGGCCATGGCTCAGGAAGCTCCGGGCAGCTTTGACACCGTGACCGTCGGTGCCGAGTACGTGCTCAACCTCTTGCCCAAAGGCACCCACGAGTACGCCAAGTTCATCCGCCCGAGCGAACTTGCCTTGCACTGCCGCCACGCAGGGCTGGAAGTCCTGCACAGCCGGGGCATGTCTTACAACCCGATCACACGTCGTTATTGGTTAAACCAAGATACCAGCGTGAACTACCTGATCGCCACCCGCAGGCTCCCATGAGCGCCGCGCGTCCTCTCAAAGCGGTGCTGTTTGACCTGGATGGCACGCTGATCGACAGTGCGCCGGACCTGGGGGCGGCGGCCGACAAGTTGCGAACCGACCGAGGCCTGCCCTCGCTCGATGCTGCGTTGTACCGACCGCATGCCGGGGCGGGCGCACGGGGCATGCTCAAAGTGGCGTTTGACATGACGCCCGATCACCCCGAGTTTCCGGCGCTGCGTGAGGCCTTCTTTGTCAACTATGAGCGCGCCATGACTGAGCGCACTATTGTGTTTGAGGGTGTGCTCGAACTGATTCAATCACTCCAGTCACGCGGTTTGCAATGGGGGGTGGTGACCAACAAAATGGCTCGTTTTACCGATCCGCTCACCCAGGCCATGCCTCTGTTCAGTTCAGCCGGCGCGGTGGTGAGCGGCGACACTACCCCGCATCCCAAGCCACACCCGGCGCCGCTTCTGGAAGCGGCACGCCGACTGGGTGTGCAACCCGAACATTGTTGGTACGTGGGGGATGACGAGCGCGACATCCAGGCGGGTCGCGCGGCGGGCATGGCCACCGTGGCGGCAGCTTATGGGTACCTGGGCCACGAAGCAGACCACTCGCAGTGGGCGGCAGACCACATCATCGAGCACCCGCTGGCACTGTTGAAATTACTGGAAATGTCTTACAATTGAAACCTTGGGGCTGCATTGGTTTCGACATGGGTTCGGACGCGCGGCAGGGCATGTCGAGGTTCTGTCACCTCGTAAAACCGCAGAAAAAAAACTAACTGCAAACGACGAACGTTTCGCACTCGCCGCTTAATCCGGTGAGCCTTGCAACAGCAGGCCGATAGGCTGGGCAAGGGGGTCGCAAGACTTCCAGGCTGCAAGGGAATTCATATCGGCTGGCTCGCTGCCGTGCACCTTGGTAGCGCGCGAGATTCAAGGGTGCTGGCTGGTCACGCAGCGTGTCGCTGCGCGGCGTGATCGGCGAGACTCAAATCAGACGACTACACATGTAGAACTGTTCGAAGAAGGCTTGTGGACGGGGGTTCGAATCCCCCCAGCTCCACCATTCACAAAGGGGACAGACTTTCTCTGTCCCCTTTTTTCATCGGGCTGTAGCCCAGTAACGGCGCCATTCCTCGCAAATGTCTTGAGGATGCCGAACGTCAATTTCTCCTGAAAAGTTTCATTTTTCGGCTCCGAGATCTCGGATTTCTCTACGTTTTCTCTGTTTTCTTGAGGATGCCGCCTCAAGAAGAACCTAGGATTCATGCGGGTTGCAGCTCGATGGTTTGATGTGACTGATGGATGGCATGGTTGACTGAATAGGTCATTCTGATCCACCTTGCACCGTCTACGTCGAAGTCCTAAGGCTCCTTTTCGTCGAAGCTTGGCTACAGTTCATACCATCGTTGGTGTCTGCTGTAGGCTGTGAGCAGACCATCGCTGAGAGCATGTGAACGGCAGTGGCCGACCCTGAGCGGTCTGTCGGGGTGGCTGCTTTTGGTTGAATCAATTACCGAAATAGGTCAATCAGCAGGTTTTGAAGCAGGACATTCGTTTGAGTGAAGCCCGTCGAAATCATCTGCAAGTCGGCGATGGAAATGAAAGTGTTGGGATTGTCAAAGTTTACGACATTGTCTTTCATCACCAGTAAGGTGGGACTGTCAGGACTGGAAATATCGACGGCAATGTAAGGTGTACCGTTGTGGGCAATGAAATTTCGATTGGCATCTAGCAGGGCGAACCACCTGGGGCTAAGGCCTGCATGCTTGTAGGCGCCCTTAATGTCCTTAAGAATGCTTTCCTTGTCGGAAGGGCGACCGACGTGCCCGTAGAGAGCTTGGGCGAACTCTGTGATTAGCTCGGCGCATGCGTTGACTTCAAATAGAAATGAGTTGACGTCCGCGATGAGCAGATATTTGATGGTTGGGTCGAGACGAAATGCATAGCCGTTCTTTCCGGCGGAGAAGACATGCCCTTCATCGTGGGCCTTGATCTTCTCGTAGACGGAGAGGCAACTCTCAGTTAGACGGGCTACGACATGAGGGAGCAGGTTCAGACGGGTTGCGACGTGCAGGCCCAGTGAATATGTCGTTGCCGGAAGCCTTTGGTGCCGTCCCTGAGCCACTGCGAAATTGACTGCTGCATAGATTGGAAGAATCCAGGGGTCACCGCCTAATTCTTCCAAGTGAATCCAACGCGTGATCATTGGCCGCCCCTAACGTGATTTAGATGTACAGGTTAACACTTGGGCCAGTGTCAGCTATTTGGAAATTGCTCCACCGGCCGCTCCTGGCCGGGTCCTGCAAGTCGATCAGCCAATACGACTGGCTTCTTGCGCTGCAGTTCGGACCTTTGCCACGCCGATGTCGGCTGCAGGCTGGATTCGGCCGTTCGTGTTTTGTTTACGAATTACGGCAGGTGCAGCAACCGGACATTCGGTGCACGTGGCATCGCGTGATCACCGGCCCTCATGAGCGGACTCTCGAGCGGCCTGTGAACGGGTGCTGCCACTCCAATGCCTATGAAGTGACTGCGTCGACTGGCCCTGCGCCAAGCCGTCACTGCCCCTACGGTATTTACTCGATGACGACAAAGAAAGGCTCTGACTGACCAACCAGACGGTTGTCACGCTTGCGAATCAGAAATGCCTCTACGAAATGCACGCCACGATACTCCAACCTTTCGGAGCGAGTTGTGCCACTGTCGGACGGATAGAAGTCTCCTCGAAGCGCATTCGCCTGTGCGGCGACCTTGTCAGTGTTCGTCACACGCCATTGAATCTTGTAGTCAGCTGCGAGGGGAATTCCGTGGGCGCCAGTGGCGTTGAACCGAACCCAATAGCCGGATTGCAACGGTTCTGCGGATTGGATGGCACGCACGGTATTTCCATACTGCCCGTTCCTCAGTTCAGCAGAGACCCTTATGGTGTGCTGCTCGGGGGCTCTTCGCCAAGTCGGGCGATGCACGTGAGGCAGCTGACGCAACTTCGCAGGCACCGCAGCTGCTCCCAACGCCTTCACCATTTCAACCAAGTCTTGGAAGTGACTGCCCAATACCAGCGCACCGCTGGTCGCCGTCTCACTGACACGCTCAGCGGCCCGCTTGGCCTCGCCCGCTGCGAAGTTCTCACCAAAGACCCGCTGCCACTTGCCGATGCTTTCATCGCGGTCGGGCTCGGCGTAGGCATCGTCAATCCAGCCGCGATACAGATTGATCTTTTCCCGGAAGTTTACATATTGCGTTTGGTCCCAACCGCTCGCCTGATCCTCCTGCGGGAGTTTCGGGTTCTGCACCGTCGGCACTGTCGGTCGAGCTTGGAGCCAATCGTCTAGGCGGCCAACCAGCGTCTTGAGCGTCGTGGTCAGATCCGAGAAGTGCGCACTGTCCCTGTCGCTTTTGTAGACCTGGAGACCCAAAAGCGACGTGAGCAGGAACGAAGGACAGGTAAAGTTGCCCTTGATGTCCCGCATGTACTTCAGCAACCGGGTGACCTTCTTCAAGTCATTTCCGCCGGCGACGCTGTTCTTGCCTTTGACCCACTCGGTGTATGCCAAAGGCGCGGAGGCTTCGAACTGGTCAGTGATGCGGTTACAGACCTCGTACTGGCCGGTGTAGAGCCGATTGACAACGCACGGCGCGACGTCAATTTTTCGCTCACCGGCATACTCAATCGTGGCACAGTGAGAGAAGCGACGGACTTTTCCATCGTAAACAGGGAGGTTCCCCAGCTCGGTTGACAGGACGTTGACATAGTCCCTAGGAGTCCAGCTCGCCTTTGCTTCCACGAACACGAGCAAGTCGGCATCGAAGGGCTTCCCAGACTGCGGTTTGATAATGGTTTCATGGGCCCAAGAACCTTGAGGCGCGAACGAAATAATCTTCGGACCCCAGGCAAGCGCTCGAACCGCGTTCTCGACGGCAATGACGCTGTCTTCCAGCAGGCTCAATCGTGTGCTGTTCAGGTTCACGTGATCGTCAAGGAAAATCTTGAAGTGCTCGTGAAGCTTCATTTGGACCCCGAGAGACTCAGTTTTTGTTGCGCTTCGGCGACCAGCTTTTCAGCGGCGTGTCGGGTGAGGTCCTCGTTACGATTACGAAGTCGGTTGTAGAGCCAATCAAAGACGAGGGGATTACTGACCCGATGTCGGTAGATGGCGTCCTGCAGAGCACGCGCGGTGATCGTCAGCTCAGCGGATGAGGCTCCACCAAGCGCCTTGTCCCACGCCTTTTCTACCTCGCTCTTTATCGTAGTTAGGGTTTCGATGGTGTCGCCTTGCTTGCGATGCTCACGCAGCACAAAGGCTGCCAATGGCAATGCAGGAAGATAAATCGTTAGGATGAGTTCGTTTACCTTCAGGTCCTGGTGCAGACCAACCGCTGTAAGCACCACAACGAGAACAACGACGGCGCCCAGCAGGATGCCGGAATACGTCTTGCGCACCCGCATGTCGTATGCGATGTTCGTGCGCTGGCAAAGAAGCCGCCCCAGGTGCAGAGGGAGCTTGGAGAAGATTGGCTCATACCAGTTCTCCAAGCGATTCTTTTCGGTGTCCGTCATCGGGCTGGATGCAATTTCGCGCACGTCCTCAGCATCTACTCGGCTACCTGCCACCAAGCGGTTCCAGCCCAACTGCAGCACCTCGGTGTCAAATTGCTCCTGCACCTTGGCCCCACGCCTGCAGTCCTCACGTTGCTTGCGTGAAATGACTCCCACCTCAAGAAGAAGGATAAGAATCGAACCGAATCCCAAGAACGGCCGAATGACCGGCGCACCTCCCCCAAAGAGCACACCAACGGCGGGAAGTAGGAGCGCCATGATGGCGAACAGGTTCTGGTAAAGCTTGGCGCGTGCATAGAAAAGCCGTTGCGCACGCAACAGCTCAAGCCGTTCAGGTTTGTTCTGTTCAACGTCAATGCGGTGCTGGTTGTCTATGACACTACTCCCTCGTTCTTGAGATGAATGGTATTAATGTACCGACATTCAATCAATGTGTCGTTGGTGCACTGACTCGACAGTTACTTGGTTGGCACGTTGAAGTGCCCTCAAGCATAAAACGTTGTCATTGATGCCATACAGCTTACCCAGGCGGTTTGAACAGCGGCTTTGCAGACTTAGGCGTTCAGCCTTTGAGCAATCGTGGGTGACCTCAATGTGACCGACATCGTGTATTGAAGACTTCATCACTAACGGCAGCAATCGCTGCAAAGCTGCCAGATTTATCCTAATCCGATGTCAGATTTAATCTTATGAATTCAGAGGTATGCCGTGGATCTTTTGATGTTGTTGTTGCCACTCCCAAGGTATGGGGTTTGAGTTGAACCAATTCATCGTCAGTCCCTCAGTCTGCTGACCACTAAGGATGCTTTCGACGATTTTCGGATCGAGCAATGTCAACCGTAGGATTTCGTTGACGGTGGCCAGGTCCATGTTCTCTTTGCGTGCAATCTCAGTCCCACTGCGAACAATCCCACGATCGAGCAATCGTTGCCAATGAAATGCTTTGGCAAGAGCGTTCATCAATGTGGTGTCAGGCAGTGGGTTATGCGGTTCTGCCGCTTTCATTGCGTCTTCCGTAGTTGTGACAACACAGCGCCCTGATCGCTTGGCGAACTTCAGCGGGATGAATGTGCTGATCTGTTTTTCGAGGTCGGAAGTCGTGACCGGCGTGCCGGTCAGATAGAAATAGTTCATGCAGCCTCCAACTCGAGCAGTTCATGGCCGACGGTATTTGGGGGTGGCGTGCCCATGAGTGCGCCCCAGGCTTCATAACGCCACTGCAGATCGATGCCATCCGGTGTCACGGTGACCCGCTTGATCAAGGTTCGGACGATGTCCTGCTTAGCCTGCGTAGCCAACTTGTTCCAAATCGTAGCGGTGTTCTTGAAGAACAGGACCATGGCTTCGGGTTCGGAGAGCTCAGGGTTGATGACGGAGATCTGTTTCCAATACTGATGCACCATCTGGCCAGACCGCAAGATTTCCAGAACCTGCTCCATCACGGCTTTCTCCATCTGACCGGCGGGCAGATTGCTGAAAGCCACAGTGCCTGCGCCCATGTTCTGGTTCTTGTTGACCACGTAGTAGCGATACACCTTGCCGCTGGGCTTTCGTGTGGCCATCGGCAGGTAAAGGTCGCCGTCGATCGTGAACACCATGCCCCGCAGCAAAAAACCATATTGGCACTTTTCTCCCAAGGTGTCGCGGGCCCGATCTCTGCTGCTCTCTGCCATGATGGCCTGCACCTGTACCCAGGTGGCTTGATCGATCAGCGCCTCATGTTGCCCTCGGAAATACTCCCCTTTGTGGCCAAGTTCACCCAGGTACATCCGGTTGTGCAAGATTTTGTAAATGGTTTGCTTGCTCAAGACCTTCCCGTTTTTGCTTTTGGCACCCTGTTCGGCCAGTTGCTTGACCATCTTGGTGGTCGAACGCGATGAGATGAACGAAGCAAAAATCTGCCGGACCAACTGCGCCTCTTCTGCCACAACCACCAGTTGCCGAGATTCCACCCGATAGCCCAGCGGCACAGGCCCGCCCATCCACATGCCTTTGCGCTTAGAGGCGGCAATCTTGTCTCGGATACGTTCACCCGTGACTTCGCGTTCAAATTGGGCAAACGACAACAGGACGTTTAGCATCAGCCTGCCCATGGAGGTTGCTGAGTTGATTTGTTGCGTGACGGAGCTGAAACTGACCTTGTGCTGATCAAAGATCTCGACCATCTTGGCAAAGTCCGCCAACGATCGAGACAGGCGGTCGATCTTGTAGACCACCACGATGTCGATCTTGCCGTCCTGGATGTCTCGCATCAGGCGCTTGAGACCTGGTCGCTCCATGTTCCCACCAGAAAACCCAGGGTCCTCGTAGCTGTCGTCCACCCGCGTCCAGCCCTCAGCACGTTGGCTGGCGATGAACGCAGCACCGGCTTCGCGTTGAGCATCAATGGAGTTGAAGGTCTGATCCAGTCGTTCATCCGAGGAAACGCGGCAGTAAACGGCACAGCGCTTCAGGATAGGTTGGTCAATTGCGACGCTCATGACTTCTTGCCTTTCAACCCAAAAAAGGCAGGTCCGGACCATTGAGTGCCAGTGATCAGTTTGGCGATTGCAGACAGGCTCTTGTAGTTTTTGCCGTCGAATTCATACAGACCATCCGGAAGGACGGTGACTTTGTACTGCTGACCCGCAAAATCGCGCAGCAGCGTTGTGCCGGGTAACACGGCATGCGTGGGGGCAGAGCCGGATTTGATGGCAGAAAGTCTCTCGCCGTAGTCGGCCAGCATGGCGCGCGTGGTTTCTGGCAAAGCGCCATAGGTCATCTCTTGCAGTTTGTAGGCCAGCCTTGACTCGATGAACTTGCGGTTCGGGTGCGACGGGCGGTGAGGGAAATACCGATCCCAAAGTGCCCACAGTTCGGACATTTTTTGGGTGGAGAGTTCAGCGATTTGTTCAGATGTGCGGCCAGCACGCAAGCTGGCATGGATCGGTGGGGCAGTGGTTTTCAAGGCTGTACCTCAGGGTTATCAGACGGGTTTGTATTCGCGCTCTGGTAGGCATGGAAGTCGAGGAACTTGTCTCTATCAGTCGCATATATCCAACTGCTGTTCGCCTGCGTGAGTGACCGATGTTGATCAACGACCGCTTGTGCGATCAGGTGAGCGATTTGCGCGAGGGACAGATACCCACTTTTTTCGGCTGGATTGCCTTTGACAGGGGTTTTTAAGTGGTTCATCGAGGTGCCTTGGTTGATCAAATCTGACCTCGGAAATCGTAGCCAAGACACCCAAATTCGAGTCTGTGTTTTAGGGGGCCACCAACACGCTACAGAGCACAAAGCCGCATGAATCCTGGCTTTTTGGGCGACTGCCCAGCAACCATGCGGCCTGGCGCGACGGTTTTGACAGATTTTCAAAAAGCTGTATATTTATCCAGCAATCCGGCAAAACTCATCCCAATCCCCCGGTCTTCAGATCAGGGGGTTGAGACGCCTCATTGCCGAAACAAACAACAACAAAGGAGACAACGAATGAGCCGCACTCAGACCTACGCCGACATCTTGCTGAATCTGCCTGTCGACGACACCCTCAAAACCTTCATCGAGCGCCACGCCATGCCCCTACCTGAGGGGTGGATCTGGCATGACTCGGTTCAAGCCTCCAAGAGCCTGGTTGGTTTGATTCAGATGCACCCGAATGCCGCCATGCGTGACCGCATCGTGGCCGGTTTGCACGCCAGCACGCTTCTGTCCCACCCATTGGGCAAGCAGGCCATGTTTCAGGCTGCGCATGACCGGCCGACGGAATTGCTGGGCCTGATTGCCTGCAAGAACGACCTGCACCGGGCCTTCTGGCTGTACGTTCATCACCCGGCGCTGTTTGAGGCGGCGGCCGAGATCGAATACCTGGACCACCATGGTCAGCAAGCACAGCAGCACGACCTGGGGCTCAAGGGGACCATCAAGCGTGACGAGGTGTCGATCGCTGCATTCGGTGATGCCATCAAAGGCTTCTACCAGCGGGAGTTGGGGTGTGGTGAGGTGTGCGTGGTCAATGTGCTCGATCGGGCGCGCGGCACGCAGCTGGTTTCCATCCACGCCAAGGACCTGGCCACGGCCAAGCTGGAATTCGAGGGGAGTCAGCTGCAGCGTAGGGTGGGTAGTCCGAACATCCACATGGTGCTGGAATATGCCCAAGCAACCGGTGTGGCCCGCACCATCATTCGTGGCGGCGCCAAGTACCACGCCATGTTGTGTGAGGCCTTCGCCAGGCACTTGCTTGGTGTGGATGTCGATGCACAGCGGATCCAGACGCCGCGCCTGAACCTGTCCACGCTGCGCTTGGGTTTGAATATTCCGCAGGCGATTGATGACGGATTCGTCGGATTGCAGGTCAAAAGCGTGACCGTGGTCAGTGGATGCGGACGGCTCAAGATGGAATGCACGGCAAGTGCCTCCAGCGATCAACGCTGCGTGACGGAGCTGCTGCAGGACTACTTCGTTGCAGAAAACCCGTTGGCACGCGGCTGGACCATACAGGCGGCGGTGCTCAACTTCTACCTGGCGCCAATGCAAGGCAAGAGCCGCTGTCAGGTGGTCAGTGTGGAGGTCACCAGCAAGGGGCGGCTGAACCTGCACAAGTTCGATGAGAAGCTGCGAGCCCAACTTGAGGGCTATCTGGTCCAGTTGGGTATCTTGAAGGCTCAGCAGGTCCTCAAGACCGGACGGGAGCAGGAGGAACCTGCGACCATGGACGGCAGCTTGTTCGAGTGAGGTGTGAATGGAGTTGACCCTCAATCAGCAAGCCATCAGCTTGGCCGCTTTGATGTTCCTGCGAGGCAATGCATCCTTTGAGAGCAGCCTGCATGACGAAGAAATTGCTGCCCTACAGGTTCTCAAACAGGTGAAGGCCGTTGTACCCGGTGTGGTCTACAGCCAGGATACCCTTTGTGCGTTCTGCGGCCTTTACCGTGGTCCGATCTTCAGAACGAACGATGGGCTCATGGTGCAATGTCCGGACTGTGGCCCGTTTGCCCTGGATCCGGCCAGTCAGCGTAGTTGGAGGTTGGACGACGAATGGCTGATCCGAAAGCTGCGCGGTGCATTGGACATTTCGTCGCACGCCACCGCCACTCAGATCATCGATGGCGTGTGGGACATTGGTCGGTACAAGAAGCGGCCGGTGGTTTTAGCTCGCCGTATTGACTTGGTGGAGCGCCACGGGCTGCGGATTTTCCATGGACCCGAACCGCGCAGCCAAAGCTGCGTGATCACGCCGCGTCCTTTGGTGCGACAACCACTGGATCCTTTGGCCGGGACAGCTACGTGGTGGCATCTGGAAGACCGGTTTGCCTTGCACGGCCTGGCATTGCGATTTCTCGATCTGGACCAAGGTGAAAAAGCCGATGCCTCGCAAGATGGCATCCCGAGCGTGGCTGTCCACGGACCGTTCAGTGATGACTTCGCTTGGGTGCATCTGAATGACTGGCCACACGGCCCTATTCGTTTGACCGATGCTCAGGCCCGGGTGTTTGCGGCGCTGTGGGAGTACCGTGATCGGGCTCAATCGTCGGAATTCATCATGCGAGCGGCAGGACTCGACAGCGAAAAGCCCATGGACGTGTTCAAGCTGAAGGCCGCAAACCGAGGCGATCCCGTCTACGAGGGACCATTGCATGCGTATGAACAACTGGTCAGTCGGCAGCGCAGGCTGGGGCTGTATCGGCTGGTCTGGGCGGAGCCGTCAAGCCTTTAAGAGCAGAATCTAACATAAAATTTGACTTCTAACATTAAAAATGTTAGATTCTTGGCCTATGTTAGATACGACTCTTCCCCAGCAGACTGTCCGGTACCTGAACCAGGTGCTCGGAGGAGAAAGCGTGCGTGTGGCTCCCAATGGGAAGACTGCACAACTGCCGTATTTTCTTCAGGACGGCTATGAGGTCTTGCCCGGCGAACTGCTGGGACAGCCAATCACACTGGCTTGTGTCAAAGGGCGTCAGCCGCTGGCAGCGCAGCAAATAGACCAACATGCAAAGCGATTGCGTGAGTTGTTGCACGCCCCGGTCATCATCGCTTTGCCAGAGGTCGCACCCGGTGAGCGCAAGCAGCTGATTGCGCACGGTGTGGCCTTCGTGGTTCCGGACCGACAACTGTTCGCACCGCAGATGGGGATGATCTTGACCGAGCGCTTTGGCGCTGAACCTCGTCGGGAGCAAGAACTGGCCAGCCCGGCCACGCAAGCCCTCTTGATCTGGTTTTTGAATCACCATCCGGTTACTGAAACCTGGCATCCGTTCGAAGAGGCAGCCGCGCTTGGTTATGCCGGTATGACGGCCACCCGGGCCATTCGAGAGTTGCTGCAATTCAAGCTGTTTGAGTTGGAGGTGCGAGGCCGGGCCAAATACCTCAAGCTCAATGGCACACGCCGTGATCTTTGGGAAAAGGCCAAACCTCATCTGCGCACACCGGTCCTCAAAACCATGTGGACCTACGATCGTCGCATTCTTGAAGTGACGGGCGCACGTTGGGCAGGCGAGAGCGCATTGGCACGCCTGACCATGGTCAATGAGCCGCAACAGCAAGTGCTTGCCATGACGGGTGAGGCAGGGCAGCGGGCCCGGCAGGCGGGCATCTTCTTTGAGCCACGGGAAATTGCCGGTGGCATTGCCGTGCAGGTGTGGCGCTATGAGCCCGGCTTGCAAGTCAAGGAAAAGACCGTGGATCCCTTGTCTTTGTGGCTCAGCCTGAGGGACAACCGTGATGACCGGATTCAGATGGCGCTCGATGAGATTGAGGAGAAGTTTCTGTGGTGAGAGGGTTGGCGATTTTTCAGGCATGGTTCAAAGACTTCGAGAACCAGTACGTCCTGATCGGCGGGACAGCAGCTTCGATCACCATGACCGAGGCGGGACTGTCATTCAGGGGCACTAAGGATCTGGACATTGTTTTGCATGTGGAAGTTTTGACGCCTGCGTTTGGCCAGAAATTTTGGGAATTCGTGCAAGCCGGTGGCTACCAGCAAAAAGAGGGCGACCCAGAGCAAAAGCCCTGCCTGTACAGGTTCCAAAAGCCCCAAGACGAAGACTTCCCCCACATGCTGGAGCTGTTCTCGCGTGTGCCAGACGGTTTGAGTTTTGTCCCACCTGGCCATCTCACACCCATCCCGATAGATGAGCAGATTTCCAGCCTGTCAGCCATATTGCTGAATGATGAGTACTACCAGTTCGTGCTTGCTGGCCGCAAGAGCAAGCACGGCATGCCGTCCTGGGTGGGTGAGGATCGTCTGATTCCCCTCAAGGCTGTGGCTTGGCTGGAAATGACCGAGCGCGTCCGTCAGGGTGAGGTGATTGACTCCAAAAAGATCAACAAGCACCTGACCGACATCGTCCAGTTGTCAGCTCTGCTGCAGCCGGGGCAAGTGATTGAGTTACCCGCCAAACTCCGAGCCGACTTACAGGCGTTTGCTCGGGCCGTTGTTGCGTTGAATCTCCCCGACCAGTTGCAAGCCATGGACCGGGTTGCTGCTGCATACGCTTTCGACTTGTAAATCCATTCTCAGTCCGTCGGCCAGCGCCTCCCGACGGAACTTTCCACGCCATATCAGCGACCTGACTCGCGCAGCCGGGTGGGTGACGCATGCCATGCGTCATTCCCGCTGTATGTCGGCAGTTATTAAGGAACTGGAGATATCGCCAAAGTTCCTTAATTAGTTCCTTATCAGTTCCCTATTGATTTCCTGAAATAGCAGCGTTGTCCCCCAACTCTTCGAAAGGAGTTAGCAATGCTGCATGCAACACCAGCACTCGAGGCGCCAGTTTTCCTGAGCGCCACTTCCCCTGAATCCACCATGCCCAAGCAGCTGGTGCTGACCGAGGCTGACTTGGCCTCCCGATGGGCCATGAGCCCTAAAACCCTGCAGCGCTGGCGTATGACTGGCAATGGGCCGACCTATCTCAAGCTGGGCAAACGGGTGAGCTATCCACTCAACGCCGTGATCGCTTTCGAGAACTGCGTCCAGCATGTCTCGACCTCCAAGCGCATCCCCGGAAAGGCAGGTGCGGCATGAACCACCTGCAATTGCAGCAAGCTGCGCTGCCTGATCTTTCCGAGAGCCAGATCAGCCGTCTGCCCAAAGACCAGCTGGCCCATTTCAGCAACGCAGTCCAGCAGCTCCATGACTGGACGCTGCAGATGCGTGGCCGTATCAACCGGGCCATGGAAATCCGCTACGCCGACCAGATCCGCCATGCCGGAAGCCTGGGCCAGGAGGAGGCTGCCAAGTTCCGCATCGACGACGGCGACCTGCAGATCGATGTCTCGCAGCCTAAGGAAATCGTCTGGGACCAGCAGCACCTGTCCCAGATCGCTGAGCGAATGGTGGTGGCTGGTGATCGGGTGCAGGACTTCATGCAAGTCCAGTTTTCGGTGACGGAGCAGGACTACGCCCGCTGGCATCCGCTGCTGCGCGCAGCCTTCCAACCAGCCCGCAAAGAGCTGATCACAGAACCCACCTTCCAGATCCGCTGGGTCGGTGATGTTCAGCTTTGATGCGGTTGAAACCCATTCCTCCCAAGCCTACCCAACCAACAGACAAGGACCTTTTCAATGAACCACGACAGCTACAACCAGGCCACAAGCTATGGCCAACCCTCCAACCACAGCGCTGCAGGCGCCTGGTGCGACTTCAATGATGCCGATGCCCAGCAAGGCGAGTTCAACCTCATCCCCAAAGGCACCCAAGCCCTGGTACGCATGGCCATCAAACCCGGCGGCTATGACGACGCCAGCAAGGGCTGGACGGGCGGCTATGCCACGGCATCGGATGAAACCGGTGCAGTATTCCTGTCCTGCGAATTCGTGCTGCTCACAGGCCCGTTTGCCAAACGCAAGATCTGGAGCAATGTCGGCCTGCACTCCAACAAGGGCCCGACCTGGGCGCAGATGGGGCGCAGCTTCATCAAGGCCGTGCTCAACAGCTCGCGCAACATCCACCCCGATGACGTCAGCCCCGAGGCGGGACGCGCTCGTCAGATCCGCAGCTTCGGTGACCTCGATGGTGCGGAATTCGCCGCCCGAATTGGCATTGAGAAGGATGGTCAGGGCGAGTACCGCAACATCATCCGACTGGTGATCGAGCCCGATCACAAAGAGTACGCCGACCTGATGCAAGCCAAGCTGCAGCGTGATGGGGGCATGGGTGGGGGCTCTGGTGGCGGCCACGGCTCCGGCGGTGCTCCGGCGGTGACCGTTCCACCATCTGCAGTCCCAGCCACCCAGCCCAGTGCCAGCTACACCCCCCGTCCTGGCAACGCGCAGGGTCGGCCAGCATGGGCGCAGTAATGAAGACTCGTCATGAAGTGCTGGGTGTGTTCCCGTCAAGCCAAGGGCTTCGGCCACGTGGATCTTCGCTTCAAGGTGGGGCACCCCAAGCGGTACCCCATCGACTGGATCTTCTGCTCACGGCGTTGCCAAGACTGTTTTCACCGGCTGTATGCCGTTGGGATTCGTGCGCTCGAGCGCGAGGGCACTTTGCCAACGGGGGACGGTGTGATTGATCCGACGGATGCAGAACTGGCCGCCATGGAGCAATGCCTCAAGCCCCTGGGCGAAGCCGCCGGTGAGATCGGTATGGACCGACCGCTGTCGAGCTACACCCAGCAAGAGGCCCTGCGGCTGATCAACGCTGTGGTCACGACCTATGTCGAGGCCATGGTGCAGGAACACGAGCGCAGCAAGTACCCACCTGTTCGCATGCAACTGGACCAATCACCCTTGAGTTGATTGCCCTGACTCCACCGCAGGACTAAGCGTCCTGCGGTCTCCAACTTCTACCAACCAATGCGGGTGACGCAGATCACCTGCAGGGATGAACTTTTCATGAACAAATCTGAATCATTGGCTTCGCCATTGAGCCTGCAAGCTGCAGGCGATAACGACTTCAGCGATGAGCCACTGCTCACAGCCCAACATGCATCAAAGGCGCTGAATTTGCCGCTGTACTACTTCACCAAGACCGCAAAGCGCAAAGCCCTGGGGCTGCCGTTCTACTGCGTCAATCGATTGGTTCGATTCCGGCTGGGTGAGCTGCACCAGTGGCAGGTCGCCCATGCCAACAAGTTGCAGGAACAACAAGATTCGGCGCTTCAAGACGGAGGTGCGAATGCTTGATTTCAACGATGCACCCGCTTCAAGCGCGCGCAAGGCGGCAGGGGGTGCGGTCGACACCAACCGTGAGAAAGCCGATATCCGCGTAGCCTTAAATGACCAACTGGCTCTTCTGGTTTCAGACATTTGGCCCTCCGGCAAACGCCGCCAAAACAAATACCTGGTGGGCGATGTCATGGGCGGTCCCGGTGACAGCCTGGAGCTGCTGCTCTCTGGTCCCAAGGCGGGCCTGTGGACCGACCGAGCCACGAACGAGGGGGGCGACATCTTCGACCTGATTGCCCGCTACTACAGCCTCAATGTGCAGATCCAGTTCCCGCAGGTGCTTGAAAAAGCCCGGGACTGGCTGGGCCGTGTCTCGGCCATGCCTTCCACGGCGGTGGCCGCAAGCCAGGCCAAGGCTCCGGTGGTCGATGAACTCGGTCCGCCCACGGCCAAGTGGGATTACCAGGATGCCACTGGCAAGCTCATCGCTGTGGTGTACCGCTATGACCCAGAACCAGGTCGCAAGGAGTTCAGGCCTTGGGATGTGCGCCGCCGCAAGATGACACCGCCCGAACCTCGTCCGCTGTACAACCAGCCGGGCATGCTCAAGGCCGATCAGGTGGTACTGGTAGAAGGAGAAAAGTGCGCTCAAGCCCTGCTTGAGTTCGGTGTCTGCGCCACCACGGCCATGCATGGTGCCAATGCACCCGTCGAAAAAACCGACTGGTCACCGCTCTCGGGCAAGCATGTCTTAATCTGGCCGGACCGCGACAAGCCAGGCTGGCTGTTTGCCGATCATGCCTCTCAAGCCATCATGCGAGCCGGCGCCAAGTCATGTGCCATCTTGCAGCCTCCTGCAGAAAAACCCGATGGCTGGGATGTGGCCGATGCTGTGCAAGACGGTTTTGACATTGCCGGGTTTTTGGCGGTCGGGGAGCGGATGCCTGTGATCCGTGAATTCGGGGAACAGGACATTGCTGTTCCGATCGAGGGCATCGACTATTCCACTGAAGACGGGCTGGCATTGGCGTTCTCACACCAATACGCCGAAGACTGGCGCTACTGCGCGTCCTGGTCCAAGTGGCTCGTCTGGAATGGCGTGCGCTGGAACGTGGACAAGCAGCTGTACATCATGCACCTGAGCCGAACGGTGTGCCGCAGCGCTGCGATGTTTGCCGAGACGCCACGCATGAAAGCCCGTATGGCCAGCGCTGCCACCATCTCCGCCCTGGAGCGTATCGTGCGGTCTGACCCCAGGCAAAGTGCCACCGTTGAAGAGTGGGACGCCAATGTCTGGCTGCTTAACACACCCGGTGGCATCGTGGACTTGCGCACGGGCGCCCGTGGCCCGCATGACCGCGACCGCCGCATGACCAAAGTGACCACGGCCACGCCCCAAGGCGATTGCCCGGTCTGGCGCAATTTCCTGGTGAATGTGACCGGTGGTGATGAGGAGCTGCAGGAGTATCTGCAACGCGTGGTCGGCTATTGTCTGACCGGGGACTTGAGCACCCACGCACTCTTTTTCCTGTATGGCACGGGAGCGAATGGCAAGTCGGTCTTCGTGAACGTGATCTCCACGGTGCTGGGTGACTACGCAGCTAATGCCCCCATGGACACCTTCATGGAGTCACGTGCCGACCGTCACCCTACCGACCTGGCAGGGCTGCGTGGTGCCCGCTTTGTCTCGGCCACTGAAACCGAGCAAGGCAGGCGCTGGAACGAGTCCAAGATCAAGGCGATCACAGGGGGTGACCACATCACGGCTCGGCTGATGCACCAGGATTTTTTCACCTACGCGCCTCAGTTCAAGCTCCTGATTGCCGGGAACCACAAGCCTGCGATCCGCAACATCGATGAGGCCATGCGCCGCCGCATGCACCTGATCCCCTTCACGATCACGGTCCCTCCAGAAAAGCGCGACCCGCTCCTGACCGAGAAGCTGCTGGCCGAGCGCGATGGCATCTTGGCATGGGCGCTCGAGGGCTGCCTGCAATGGAAGAAGCTTGGCCTCAAGCAGCCCCAGAGCGTGGCCGAGGCCACCGAAGAGTACTTCGAGGCGGAAGACGCCATGGGTCGGTGGATTGCTGAGCGCTGCAACCAGGGGCCTGAATACAAGGCTCTCACGGCCACGCTTTTCAACGACTGGAAGCAGTGGGCCGAGCTCAGTGGCGAGTACGTGGGCACCCAGCGCAGGTTCTCGGATGCCTTACTCGCCAGGCGCCTGGAGAAGTGGCGCAACTCCATGGGCGTGCGTGGCTACAAGAGCCTTGACCTCAAACAGCCCACGTCGCTTCCTTCTCGCTCCTACCCCTACAACGACGATTGAGAGACAAATCCAATGAAAAAGAATTCAAAAACAGGACTGGTTGCCAGTTCTCTGACGCAACTGACTCTATTGAACATTTGTTCTCTACGCGTGTACGCGCATACAGATAAGAGTCATGGATGTTTGATTGCGCCCAAAGCGTCAGTCTCATTGTCAAAACCGGACAAGTCCGTTTTTGACTTCCCAGCGGCGCACTGGAATATTTCGTTTGGAGGGCAGGTATGAAGATCCCTCCAGCACGTTATCCATCGCCCCTTGGGCGCATGCAGGCTACGCCCATGGATGTCGAGGCCACCAAGCGCCAGGGATGGCGCGAGCAACACATCCTGGTCATCTCCCATGATGACGGGCGCCTGGACTTTATGGAGCGCCAGCTCATTCGCAGCATCGGCGAGCGGCTCTATGGTCAAGACCATGCCCACGGTCACTCTCAAACCAGGGGAGGTGGCCATGGATGAAGTCTGGACAGTCGAAGCGGTGGCCGAGCGCTTTGTCGATGCGGCCAGAACCGCCAGGCGCCTGCCACGCGTGGCGGTGCAGGGTTACGCCAGCACCTGGCCCATCGTGATCTTGCCAAGCGATGCTTACCCGGATCCGCACAGGGTGTACCGCATGGCGCCGCCATCGCCCAAGGATGTGGAGCGGATGCTTGAGGTCATGCGCTGGGTGCAGATGCTGGAACTCGACGAGCGGCACCTGGTGTGGATGCGGGCCAAGCGATTTGACTGGGTGGAGATCAGCAAGCGCTTCGCCTGCGACCGTACCACGGCGTGGAGACGCTGGAAGCGGGACATGCAGGTGGTGGCCGACCTACTCAATCGGCAGTCTCAGTCACTGAAAAAGTGAGGCCTGTCATCTGGAGAGGAAATTAGCGTGTTTTGGCGGTCATGCGCGGCGCTATTTACGTTCAAGCGTGAATGCGCGGTTTTTGGGGCCAAAACACGCTGCAACATTTCGGCGATTTAGCGATACATTTTCGGCTACGGTCGACAAAGGTGTGTGAGCAGCAATTGCTTCATGCGGACCGATTCGATTCACCTTGAGTTCTTCAATGTGTGGGGCTTAAGCCCTTCAAACCTTCACCTTGTCTGATCGGCTGCAGCGTCCCATGGCGCTTGAGCCGCCATGGACGTTCCCGGTCATTTCCCATGAATCATCCTGAGATCCGCATGGTCCCAGTGGACGCACTCGTCCCCTATGCCCGCAATGCCCGCACCCACAGCGATGCACAAGTGGCGCAGATCGCGGCCTCCATTACCGAGTTCGGCTGGACCAACCCGATCCTCACGGACGGTGCCAAGGGCCTGATCGCAGGACACGGTCGTTTGATGGCGGCGCGCAAGCTGGGCCTCAAGGAGGTGCCGGTCATTGAGCTCGGGCACCTGACGCCCGAGCAGAAGAAGGCCTACATCCTGGCCGATAACCGTCTCGCAGAGAACGCGGGCTGGGACGATGAGCTCCTGAAACTCGAGTTGGCAGAACTCAAAGCGGCCGACTTTGATCTCGACTTGATGGGCTTTACCGACAAGGAGCTCGAAGACCTTCTGAACGGCGACGAATCAGGCGGTGGTTTGACTGAAGATGACGCAATCCCAGAAGCACCAGTAGACCCGGTATCCAGACCTGGGGACTTGTGGATTCTCGGCAACCACCGCCTCCTTTGTGGTGACTCCACCGTCTTGTCGAATGTGGAGCGCCTCATGGGTGGCCAACTGGCCGACATGGCTTTTACCGATCCACCCTACAACGTGGACTACGGCAACAGTGCTAAAGACAAGATGCGCGGCAAAGACCGGCGCATCATGAACGACGATCTGGGGGAGGGGTTCTTTCAGTTCCTCTACGACGCGTGCCTGAACCTGCTCCTGGTCACCAAGGGTGCCTGCTACGTGTGCATGAGCTCTTCAGAGCTGCACACCTTGCAAAAGGCCTGGATCAAGGCAGGCGGCAAGTGGTCCACGTTCATCATCTGGTCCAAGAATACCTTCACACTCGGGCGTGCCGATTACCAGCGCCAGTACGAACCCATCCTGTATGGATGGAAACAGGGCTCGGACCACTTCTGGTGCGGGGACCGGGACCAGTCGGACATCTGGAACTACAACAAGCCCCGGGTCAATGACTTGCACCCGACCATGAAACCAGTCGAGCTGGTCGAGCGGGCCATCAAGAATTCATCGAAGAGCCGGGACATCGTGCTGGATCTGTTTGGTGGTTCTGGCACCACCCTGATCGCAAGTGAGAAGACTGGGCGTCATGCCCGTCTCATTGAGCTTGATCCAAAGTTCGTGGATGTGATCATCAAGCGCTGGGAAGACTACACCGGTCAGCAGGCAGTGCGTGAGGATGATGGTGTGTCATTTGCCAACGCAGGCTCAGCCATAAGCAGTGAGACTGCGATTCAGTAACAGACCTCATTCAGGCCACAATGGATCACAAATCCGGTCAGGTAAGGCAGGCCCTTGGGGATGCCCGTTTCCCGTGCGGTGATACGACCAATTTTCCAGTCCATCCATTTGGCGATGGCTTTGGCAACAGCGGCGTCCATCGCAAGGCCTGAGGTCAAGCCGTCCTGGACCGAGTCTGCGAAATGCCTGCCTTGCTTGCTGTCCAGAAAGGCTCGTACCGATTCAGGTGGTTCACCTGTGGCCTCGGCAACTTGGGTCATTGCGATCGGCCAGGCCACACTGGCGTGATCTCCCATCGTTCCCCAAAACCCCCAGGCCTCGTTTTGTGTCATCGGTATTGCGTTGTTGCTCATTGGCTTGTCCTTGTTGCGATGTCTGTATGAACGCTTCATTTGGGGACTAAGTAAAGCGATTCATCCAATCTTTTTGACCTGTTACGGATCGGAGACTGATCAGCCAAGGCGTGCGCAATAGCGGCCATAGTTCGACCCAGAGGGATCGATGAAGAGGTAAGGGCGACCGGGTGCATGCACTTCGATGCACAGCCTGCCATCGCCGTAATAGCCGCCCTTGCCACCCAGCCAGTCGCGAGACTGGAGCAGGTTCCTCGCAAAGCGGTCGAACTCTGCTGGTTCCATCTCGCGGGTTTCGGTGATGTAGACGCTGCAGTCTTCGCTACCAGCGATCTCGCTCATGGTGGCGGGCTTGCGGCCAAAGGGCAGACGGATGCCGAGCTCTTCGACTTGCATGTCCTTGCCATCGAAATGGATGGTCAAGGGTTTGCGTTCAATCGTGATGGTCATGGTTTTCATGTGAGCCTTAAATGGTTGTGATGCGGTAGACGCGGTCGCTGCCCGGTTGCTTTTCTGAGGTGATCTCCAGGCCCAGCTTTTTCTTGAGGGCGCCTGCCATGGCACCTCGCACGGTATGCTGCTGCCATCCAGTGGCCTCGGTCATCTGCGGCAGCGTTGCACCTTCAGGGCGTTTGAGAAGGTCAATCAAAACAGCTTGCTTGGTGCCGCCTCGCTTTGTGCGTGGTGCTTGCATTGGTGACGGTGTCGTGGATTGGATGGTGATACCGATCTCCTGCAGGCCCGTGTTCGTAGCAACAAACACACCAGCCTCCTCAGTGCTTGCTTCGATCAGCTTTGCGTTGAGCAGTGCGGTCAGTACCTTGATGCGGGCACCGCCCTTGAGGTTGTCTGGAAAGACAGCCAGTTTCTTTTGTGGATTCTTGGCCGCGGCTTCGAGAAGCGTGCGTTGAGTGTTCGTCAGTTGCATGTTTGGCTCCGTGATGCTTTTACTTTTTTTCCTTCTGCGAGCCCTTCTGCGTAAGCAGCGGCCAGCGCGCACTTGATGCCCCACACCGCCACTTCGTGAAAGTCCAGCCGGTCTCTGTGCTGGGTCTCCAAGGTTTCGATGTAGAGGTGTTCGTTCGCAATGCGATTGAACAGTTGATCGATGGACTGACTTGATTTCATGCGCTTCTCCTTGTGTTGATTGGATGTGGAGCATTGACGCTCTGAATCAAGATGAAGCCAAGTCAATTTTTGAAGCTGTCGCTTATTCCTTGAAAGACGATTGAGATGCCGCGAAGCGCGCCCACTCCATGCCGATACCCAGGTTGCGCACAGGTGCTCAACGTGCCTGGGTACTGCGCCAATCACCAGTCGAAGGTGCACCGTGAGTACGGGCGTGCGCGCAGAGGTTTTGATACAGAGCTGGGCTTCTATCAATCGGTCAGGTGGCGCAACACCCGTGCAGCGGTGTTACGGGATAACCCGCTTTGCTGCAGATGCCAAGCCAAGGGGCTGTTGCAACCGGCCAAGGTCGTTGACCACATCGTTCCAGTCAAAGAAGGCGGTGAGCGCTTTGAGCGAGCGAACCTGCAGAGCCTGTGCGTGCCCTGTCACAACGCCAAGACCGCCTCAGAGACCGCGTCCTCGCGCCAGTGACCCCGTCCTGAGGGGGTAGGGGGGATGAATCTCTACAGACGGCCACCCAAGATGCGTTGGCCTGCGCAATTTTTTGTGCGTGCAAATTGAACAAGGGGGGGTATCCCCCAAAGCCTGTAGCAAAGGCAGTGCATCAGATGAACATCAAACCAAGCGGGTGATTTATGGGTGGACGCAAGCCACTGCCGACTCAAGTCAAGCAGATCAAGGGGACCTTGCAGCCATGCCGGACCAACTACCACGAGCCCATCCCAGAGGGCTTGCTGGTGGAGCCTCCGGACTACATGCCAGAAGGTGCCAAGGCCGCCTGGCGCTACGCGCTGGAATGTGCCCCGCCCACGCTGATCCGCAAGCTGGATATGTCCGTGCTTGAGATCTGGGCCTGTGCGGCAGATCTCTACCGGCAGGCTCAGGCGGGCATCGGCAAGACGGGGCTCCTTGTGAAGGCTCCCCACAGCGGCGTGCCCATGCAGTCGCCTTACCTGGCCATTGCGAACAAACAGGCCCAAATCATGACCAAAGCTGCGATCGAGATGGGATTCACCCCGGCATCTCGCTCGCGCATCTCCATTCCAAACGAACGCCCGGGCGAGGAGCTCGATCTCTGGGAGGACATCGTGGGTTGACCCAAAGGGAAACAGGATGAGCACATACGCTGCGAGCGCCAAACAATATGCCGAGCGCGTTGTCTCCCATGAGATCCTGACCTGCGAGTGGGTCCAGAAAGCCTGCAAACGCCAGCTCGATGACCTGATCCGCTTCAAGCGCAAGAGCAGCCTCTACCAGTTCAACCCGGAACTGCTTGACCGTTATGGCAGGCCCTACAGGCCAGCGGACAACCTGTGCGCCTTCATTGAGCGATTGCCCCACGTCAAAGGCCCACTGGCCAGCAAGATGATCGTTCTGGAGCCCTGGCAGGTGTTCATCCTGTCCACGGTGTTTGGGTGGGTCAAATCGGACGGCAAACGCCGCTTCAGGCGTTCTTACATCGAAGTGCCTCGGGGCAACGCCAAGTCCACCCTGTCCTCGGCAGTAGGTCTTTACATGCTGGCAGCCGACCGCGAGGGCGGCGCTGAGGTGTATTCGCTGGCCACCACCCGCGATCAGGCCCGCATCGTCTTTGGCGATGCCCAGACCATGGCTCGCCTGAGCCCAGGTTTTCGGAACCGTTTTGCCGTGAATGTCGGGGCGCACAACATGCACGTCTTGCAAACCGGCTCCAAGTTCGAGGCGCTCTCGGCAGAAGGCTCCACGCTCGACGGCTTGAACATCCACTTCGGCTGCATCGACGAGTTGCACGCCCACAAGACCCGAACGGTCTATGACGTGGTGGAGACCGGTACCGGCAAGCGGGACAACTCACTGCTGTGGGTGATCACCACGGCTGGCAGCAACCGATCGGGCATCTGCTACGAGGTTCGAAGCTTTGTCACCAAGATGCTCAACCGGGTGTTCGAAGACGACTCTCAGTTCGGAATCATCTACGGGCTCGATGAAGGTGATGACTGGGCCGCCAAGGACTCTCTCATCAAAGCCAACCCTAACTGGGGCATCTCGGTGCGCGAGGAGATCCTGGTGCCCCTGCAGGCCAAGGCCATGCAGTTGCCCAGCGCGGTCAACAACTTCAAGACCAAGCACCTCAACGAATGGGTGAGTGCAGACACGGCCTGGATGGACATGCGGTCCTGGGATGCCAGTGCGAACCCCGATCTTGAGCTCGATCAGTTCCTGGGCCAGCCCTGCTGGCTCGGTCTGGATCTGGCCAGCAAGACGGACATCGCGGCGCTCGTCATGGTGTTCGAGCACCCTGACACACCAGACGCATACGCGGTGTTTGGCAAGTACTACCTGCCAGAGGACACGGTCCAGGCGGCGGGCAACAGCCAATACGAGGGTTGGGCCCATACAGGACGCCTCTCGGTGACTCCGGGCAACGTGATCGATTTCAGCTGGATCGAAGCCGATTTGCTGGACATCTCGTCACGGTTTTCAGTGCAAGCCGTGGCCTTTGACCCGTTCCAGGCCACGCAGTTGTCCACGCGCATGTTGTCCGAGGGCTTGCCCATGATCGAAGTTCGCCCCACGGTGCTGAACTTCAGCGAGCCGATGAAGACGCTCGAGGCCTTGGTCCTGCAAAAGAAGCTCGTTCATGACGGTGACCCGGTGCTGGCCTGGATGGCCAGCAACGTGGTCGCCCACACGGACGTCAAAGACAACATCTATCCAAGGAAGGAAAGACCTGAAAACAAGATAGACGGCATCGTGGCACTGATCATGGCCCTGTCTCGGGCGATCAAACCGGGTGAATCGGTGGTGCTGGGGTCCGACTACGAGTTGATGGTGCTCTGACGTCATGGGAATTTTTAACTTCTTTGACCGCTTCAGAGCTTCCAGGATTGGCGTCCAAAGTGATCGATCACCCTGGGGAGACTTCTATTTCGAGCCTGTCTCGGCTCGAAGCATCTCTGGCATGCGTGTCTCGGCCGATTCGGCCATGCGCCTGGCGGCGGTCTACGCTTGCGTGCGCATCCTCTCGGAGACCATGGCGTCGCTTCCTCTCGTGGTCTACCGACCCCGCAAGGACGGCGGCAAGGACCGGGTGACGGACCACTGGCTCTACCAGTTGCTGGGCAAACGGCCCAACCGCTATCAGAACCCATTCGAGTGGCGCGAAATGCTGCAGGGGCATCTGGCTCTGAGGGGGAACGCCTTCTGCCAGATTCTGGCCAACAGCCGGGGGGAGATCACTGAGCTGATCCCGATTCACCCCGACCGGGTTCGGATGGAGCTGCTGTCCTCGGGCGACTACCGATACCGCATCCGGGATCAGGCTGGCTCTGAGATCGTCCTGCCGCGTGGGGAGGTCTGGCATCTGAGGGGCCTGTCTTCGGATGGGCTGATTGGCCTGAGCCCCATCGAGCTCTCGCGAGAAAGTCTGGGCATGGCCCTGGCCGCGCAGGACTATGGGGCTCGGTTCTTCTCCAACGATGCCAAACCCACAGGGGGCTGGATCGAGTTCCCGGGCACCTTCAAGGACCCGGAGTCCAAGCGGATGTTTCGAGAGTCTTACCAGGCGGCGCAGTCCGGCTCGAACCGGGGAAAGGTCCTGGTGCTTGAGAACGGTATGAAGTTCCATGAGGTGGGCGTCACGAACAAGGACGCCCAGTTCTTGGAACTGCGCAAGTTCCAAATAACAGACATTGCCCGCCTGTTCCGTGTGCCACCGCACATGATTGCTGATTTAGATCGGGCGACGTTCTCGAACATCGAGCAGCAAAGCCTGGAATTCGTCATGCACACCATGACGCCCTGGGCGGAGCGTTGGGAGGCATCCATCGAAGCTGACCTGCTCCCAGATGGTGATGCGCTGGAGATCGAGTTTGACTTTGCCAACCTCATGCGAGGGGATGCGGCCAGCCGATCGGCTTACTACCAAAGCGGCATCCAAAACGGGTGGCTCACCCGCAACGAGGCCCGCATTTCAGAAAACCTTAACCCGATCGCAGGGCTCGATCAACCGCTGCGGCCGCTGAACATGGTTGAAGAGGATGACGCAGAGGACGCCGAGAACGCGCAAATTGAATCTCAGGATTCCGGCACAGATGCGAGTCCTGAACCAGACCAGCAGTTGAGCCTACGCCTGCGAAACCTGGTCGAGTCCAACGCCCAGCGCCTAGCCCGTCGCATCTGCAAAAAAGGGGCCCTGGGCTCCAACGAAATCAACCTGATCGCCCAGACCTTCAGCCTGCCTCTATCGGCCGTGCAGGACTGGGCGCAGGGCGCTCCATCACTCGAGGATGAACCGGCGCTGTCCCGGTCCCTCATTCAATTGGGAATACACAAATGAACAGACAACTTCTGCTCTCCGAATTTTTGACCACCCCCTGGGCCCTGATGCCCGAGCGGCTGCAGGCCATGGCCGGGGTCTTGACTCGCTGGTCTGCGGGCGAGCCGCCAACTGATGAGACCATGTTCCAGATCCAGTCGGAGCGGGTGCTGCGCGATACCCGCAAACAGATGGCTGCGGCCAATGCGGGCTCTGGCATTGCCGTGCTGCCTCTGTATGGCGTGGTCACCCAGCGGGGCAACATGGTCGATGACATCTC
>RFTK01000034.1 GCA_009923505.1 Betaproteobacteria bacterium | reverse complement strand
GCCATGCGCTGACCTTGCATACCCACATCGGCCAAGCGCCGAATCACGCGGCCGATGTCCTTGATGATGCTCGGCTGAATGCCCTCGGTGGGCTCATCCAGCACCAGCACCTTGGGCCTGAAGGCCAGTGCCCGTGCTATGGCCAGTTGCTGCTGCTGACCGCCTGAGAGATCGCCTCCGCGGCGGTGCAGCATCTGCTCCAACACCGGAAACAACTCAAACAACTCCTGGGGAATCGGGGTGCCGGCGGGACAGGTGGCCAAGCCCATGCGCAGGTTGTCCTCCACCGTCAAGCGGGCAAATATCTCCCTTCCCTGAGGCACATACCCAATTCCCAAGGCAGCTCGCTCGTAGGGCTTGGCTTTAGAGATATCCTGTTGCCCCATCAGGATCCCACCACTGCGAATGGGAACCAGTCCCATGATGCTTTTGAGCAGCGTGGTTTTCCCCACGCCATTGCGGCCCAGTAATACGGTCACCTCGCCGACCCGGGTGGATACCGACACATCCCGCAGGATATGTGAGCCTCCGTAATATTGGTGAACCTGGTTGACACTCAACATATCAGCGCCCTAAGTAGACTTCAATGACCCGCTCATCGGCCTGCACCTGATCCAGCGTTCCCTGTGCCAGCACCGAACCATCGCACAGCACGGTCACAATATCCGAGATGGCGCGAACAAAGCTCATGTCGTGCTCCACCACCATGAGAGAGTGCTTCCCCTTGAGGCTCAGAAACAATTCGGCGGTGCGCTCGGTTTCATGATCGGTCATGCCCGCCACCGGTTCGTCAAGCAACAGCAACTTCGGGTCTTGCATCAGCAACATACCGATTTCCAACCACTGCTTTTGGCCATGGCTGAGGTTGCCAGCCGTGCGCAAAGCATCCGGCAGCAAGTGAATTGTGGTCAACACCTCGTGCAACCGATCGCGTTGCTGCCCATTGAGCTTGAAACGCATGGATGCCTTCACACCCTTGTCGGTCTTGAGCGCCAGTTCCAGGTTATCCACCACACTCAGATGCTCGAACACGGTGGGCTTTTGAAATTTCCGCCCGATACCCAGTTGGGCGATCTCGGGTTCATTGTGTCGCAGCAAATCGATGGTGGAGCCAAAGAACACCGTGCCAGAATCCGGGCGCGTTTTCCCCGTGATGATGTCCATCATCGTGGTCTTGCCCGCCCCGTTGGGTCCGATGATGCATCGCAACTCGCCGGGTGCAATATCGAGCGATAAATGGTTGATGGCTTTGAAGCCATCAAAACTGACACACACATCTTCCAGATACAGGATGCGGCCATGGGACACATCCACTGCGTGGCGGTCTTGCAACACTCGACCATAGCTCGCGGTGCCCCCCGCTGCTTGGGACGCACGTCGGGCGGATTCAGCAGCAAAGCGTTCGACACGCTCAGCCCCTTGGTTCATCAGGTCGGGCGTCATGAGGGGTCTCCCTTGCGTTGGCGAGATTTCAGCAATCCGACCACCCCCTGCGGCAAGAACAAGGTCACCGCAATGAACAAAGCCCCCAGACAGTACAGCCAGAACTCTGGCGCCACCACGGTCAACCAACTCTTGGCGCCATTGACCAGGAAGGCTCCGACAATTGGACCCACCAGTGTGGCACGACCGCCCACCGCTGCCCACACCGCCATTTCAATCGAGTTGGCCGGACTCATCTCGCCGGGGTTGATGATGCCCACTTGCGGGACATACAAGGCGCCGGCCACTGCGCACATCACGGCTGAAATCACCCAGATGCTGAGCTTGTAGGGCAAGGGCGAATAGCCCGAGAACATCACGCGACTCTCGGCGTCGCGAATGGCTTGTAGCACGCGTCCGTATTTGCTGTTGACCAACCCGCGCGCCAGCAGAAAAAAGCCGAGCAACGTGACACCCGTCAGCACAAAGAGCACCATGCGCATACCCGGGGTCGCAATGGGCAAACCCAAAATCCGCTTGAAATCGGTGAAGCCGTTGTTACCCCCGAAGCCGGTCTCGTTGCGGAAGAACAAGAGCATGGCGGCAAAGGTCATGGCCTGCGTGATGATGGAGAAGTACACGCCCTTGATCCGCGAGCGGAAGGCAAAGTAGCCAAACACACCTGCCAGCAAACCGGGAACCAGCACCACCAGCAACAGCGTGGCGACAAAGCTGTCCGAGAACCACCAATGCCAGGGCAGTTGCTTCCAATCCAGGAACACCATGAAATCTGGCAGATCACTCTGGTATTGGCCGTCGCGACCAATCTGGCGCATGAGGTACATCCCCATCATGTAACCACCCAGGGCAAAAAACAATCCATGCCCCAGCGAGAGAATGCCGGTGTAACCCCAAATCAGGTCCAGCGCCAGCGCACAGATGGCGTAGCACATGATCTTGCCCATCAGGGCCACCGCGTAATCGCTCATGTGCAAGGGACTGCCCGCGGGTACCCACAGGTTGAGCACGGGGGCCAGCAAGCACACGCACAGCAAACACACCAGCCATGCCGTCCAGCCACGACCACTCAGCAAGGTACGCCGAGGCAACCAGTTCACGTGATGCTCGCTCATATCAGGCCTCCGCACTGCGACCCTTCATCGCGAAGATGCCCTGTGGGCGCTTCTGGATGAAGACAATGATGAACACCAGCACTGCAATCTTGGCCAGCACGGCCCCGGCCCAGCCCTCGAGCACTTTGTTGAGCAGGCCCAGCCCCAGCGCGGCATAGACGGTACCCGCCAACTGGCCCACACCGCCCAGCACCACCACCATGAACGAGTCCACGATGTAGCTTTGTCCCAGGTCGGGTCCCACGTTGCCGATCTGGCTCAACGCACACCCAGCCATTCCGGCAATGCCAGAGCCCAGGGCAAAGGCGTAGGTGTCAATGCGCGCAGTGTTGACCCCCATGCAGGACGCCATGGTACGATTTTGCGTGACACCCCGAACAAACAAACCCAGCCGGGTGCGGCCAATCATCAACGCCACAGCAGCCAGCACTGCCAGCGAAAATGCCACGATGATGATGCGGTTCCAGGGCAGCTGCAGGTTCGACATCAAGGCCCATGAGCCGCTCATCCAGCTGGGGTTTTCGACCCCCACATTCTGCGCACCGAACAGAGACCGGACCCCTTGCATGAGCATGAGGCTGATACCCCAGGTGGCCAGCAGTGTCTCCAGGGGGCGTCCATACAAATACTTGAGCACACTGCGCTCCAGCGCAGCCCCCACCATCGCAGAAACCAGAAACGAAACAGGTATCGCCGCGATGAGGTAGTAATCAAAGCCCGATGGAAGATACTGCCTAAACAACACCTGCACCAGGTAGGTCGCATAGGCGCCAATCATCATCAACTCGCCGTGCGCCATGTTGATCACACCCATCAACCCATACGTGATCGCCAGCCCCAGTGCCACCAGCATGAGAATCGAGCCGAGGCTCACGCCGGTGAACAACACACCCAGGCGTTCCCCCCACTTCAAGCCATCCTGCACTTGCCGAATGGCAGCCTTGAGGACGGATTGCACCGCGGGATCCTGCTCGGCTGTGAGTTGCTGGTTGAGCAACAACAGCACATCGGGCCGGGCACTTTGCGCCAACACCTTCACTGCTGCCATTCGCGTTGCTGCCACCGCGTCAGACAGATTCACCGCCGCCAGGGCAGATTTCAACCAAGCCTGAACCTCGGCCTGGGATTCACTCGCCAACGCTTTTTCCAGCATCGGCTTGCGGGCGGCATCGGGTTCTTTCAGCATGGCCTGTGCCGCCACGATGCGCAGCTGGGCATCAGGGCTGAAGAGTTTGAGTGCCGCCAATGCCGCATCGATTTCCGATCGCATGCGGTTGTTGAGCATGATGTCTTGCGCGTCATCGGGCAGCGCTCGGGTTTCGCCCGTTGTGACATTACGCGCCTGACCCTGGTCGACCACCCAGACCGCATCGGCAAATACTTTGGCGGTCTCATCGGCCATGGCTTGCAGCAACGCTGCCGTGTTGGCATCCGGCGCCTCCAAGGCTTTGCCGATCGCCTGAATCCGGTTGTCACTCTCGCCCACGGCCATCTCCATGGCCAGTTGAGGGGTCAGCGCATGGGCCGCAAGCAGCCCGCTACAGCCCGCGAACAGGACCCACGCGCGTATCCAATGTTTCATCATGTTCATGTGGTACCAGGGAATTTGTCCCTGAAAAGATCAAAGGGGAAGGACTCACGTCCTCCCCCTTCCTGAAGGACCGAGCAGACCGATTACTTCTTGACCGGCTCGTCAGGCTTGCTCTCGTTACCTGCAATGAACGGGCTCCAGGGCTTGGCCTTCACAGGGCCCGGGGTCTTCCACACCACATTGAACTGGCCGTCAGCCTTGATTTCACCGATGAACACCGACTTGTGCAGGTGGTGGTTCTTTTCGTCCATCTTGGAGGTGATGCCGCTCGGCGCCTTGAAGGTTTGACCGGCCATGGCTGCAATCACCTTGTCCACGTCGGTGGACTTGGCTTTCTCAACCGCTTGCTTCCACATGTTGATGCCGATGTAGGTGGCTTCCATCGGGTCGTTGGTCAACGGCTTGTCCTTGTGACCCGCGATGTTCTTGGCCTTGGCATAGGCGCCCCACTTCTTGACGAATTCGTCGTTGGCTGGGTTCTTGATGCTCATGAAGTAGTTCCACGCCGCCAGGTGTCCCACCAGTGGCTTGGTGTCTACACCACGCAGTTCCTCTTCACCCACGGAGAAGGCCACCACGGGAACGTCCTTGGCCTTCAAGCCTGCATTGCCCAACTCTTTGTAGAACGGGACGTTGGAGTCACCGTTGATGGTGGACACCACAGCGGTCTTGCCGCCGGCGGAGAATTTCTTGATATCAGCCACGATGGTCTGGTAATCGGAATGGCCGAACGGGGTGTACTTCTCGTCGATGTCGCTGTCCTTCACACCCTTACTCTTGAGGTAGGCACGCAAAATCTTGTTGGTGGTGCGGGGATAGACATAGTCGGTCCCCAGCAACACCCAGCGCTTGGCGCCGCCACCGTCCTTGCTCATCAAATAATCCACAGCAGGAATCGCCTGCTGGTTAGGCGCGGCACCGGTGTAGAACACATTCTTGGACAGCTCTTCACCCTCGTACTGAACCGGGTAGAACAACAAACCATTGAGTTCTTCCACCACGGGCAGTACCGATTTGCGAGAGACCGAGGTCCAGCAACCGAAGATGACCGACACCTTGTCTTGCGTCAGCAGCTGTTTGGTCTTCTCGGCAAACAGGGGCCAGTTGGAGGCGGGGTCGACCACCACCGGCTCAAGCTTCTTGCCCAGCACACCGCCCTTGGCATTGATTTCATCAATGGCCATCAGCACCGTGTCCTTGAGGACAGTTTCAGAAATGGCCATGGTGCCTGACAGGCTGTGCAACACGCCCACCTTGATGGTGTCCGCCGCTTGAGCTTGCAGGGTAAAGGTCAGCGAGCCAGCGCTGACGGCGGCAGCCAGGGCAAGGGCTTTAAGATTGCCACGACGGTTGATCATGTAGTCACTCCAGTTGAAAAATTGAGATCCGGGCGTCAGAACCACCCGCTTCACACTTTGCAAAGCCCGTGCCAACCGATTCGGGGTTTCATGCACAATATTCATGCATTCGGCCGCCCGGCTGAACGAACCTTCCTATATATTGAGGGCATGCTATTTGCACGGTCCCCCACAGCATGCACAACCTCACAACGTGACACACCAACATGGAACTCACCCCTCGTGAAAAAGACAAGTTGTTGATCTTCACCGCGGCGTTGCTGGCTGAACGCCGTCGTGACCGCGGCTTGAAGCTCAACTACCCAGAGGCCATTGCACTCATCAGCGCCGCCGTCATGGAAGGCGCCCGTGATGGAAAGACCGTGGCTCAACTCATGAGTGACGGCCGGGGCGTGCTGACCCGCGACGATGTCATGGAGGGTGTGCCCGAGATGATCCCTGACATCCAGGTCGAGGCGACCTTCCCCGACGGAACCAAACTGGTCACCGTACATCAACCCATTGTTTGAGCCAGATTGCCATGAAAATCCTACATCGCATGATTCCTCTTCTTGGTGCAATGCCCCATCTTGGGGCGCGGGCTCACGACGGCCACGGCCTCGCGGGTTCTCATTGGCACGCATGGGACGCCCTGGGATTCGCCGCCGCCGTCGTGGTGGGTGTGGCAGCCTGGTATTTCGGCAACCGCAAGTGAGACATCCATGATCCCCGGCGAATTGCTCATTGACGCAGGTCAGCATCCCCTCAACACCGGCCGGCGCAGCATCACCCTGGTGGTCGTCAACGGCGGTGACCGCCCGATCCAGGTGGGCTCGCATTACCATTTTTCTGAAACCAACAGCGCACTGGTGTTCGACCGAACCGCTGCGCGGGGCATGCGTCTGAACATCGCAGCCGGCACCGCTGTCCGCTTCGAGCCAGGCCAGCAGCGCACCGTGGAACTGGTGGACTACGCGGGCGACAGAATCGTCTGGGGCTTTCGTGGCCTGACTCAGGGAGCACTGTGACATGGCCTCCATCGACAAGCGCGCTTATGCGGAAATGTATGGCCCCACCGTGGGTGACCGGGTGCGGCTGGCGGACACCGATCTGGTGGTGGAAGTCGAACAAGACTTCACCCTGCGGGCCGGCAGCTACGGCGAGGAAGTGAAATTTGGCGGCGGCAAGACCATCCGCGATGGCATGTCGCAGTCACAGCGCACGCGTGCGCAAGGCGCGGTGGACACCGTGCTCACCAATGCCCTGATCATCGATCACTGGGGGGTGGTGAAAGCAGACATCGGCCTGAAAAGTCATCGCATTGTGGCGATTGGCAAAGCCGGCAATCCGGACACACAACCCGGCGTGGACATCATCATCGGCCCCGGCACTGAAATCATCAGTTGCGAAGGCATGATCGTCACGGCGGGCGGTATTGACACGCACATCCATTTCATTGCGCCGCAGCAAATTGATGAAGCCTTGAGTTCGGGCGTGACCACCATGTTGGGCGGCGGTACCGGGCCGGCCACGGGCACATTCGCCACCACTTGCACCCCTGGCCCCTGGCACCTGGAGCGCATGCTGCAAACGGCCGATGGATTTGCCATGAACTTGGGCTTTCTGGGTAAAGGCAATGCTTCCTTGCCCGATGGCTTGCGCGAACAAATTGGCGCCGGCGCCATCGGCCTCAAATTGCATGAAGACTGGGGTACCACCCCGGCTGCCATCGACAACTGCCTGTCGGTGGCCGAAGAAACCGATACCCAGGTAGCGATTCACACCGACACGCTGAACGAGTCAGGATTTGTGGAAGACACGATTGCCGCCTTCAAGGGGCGCACCATCCACACCTTCCACACCGAAGGAGCGGGCGGCGGGCACGCCCCCGACATTCTCAAGGTGGTGGGCGAGGCCAATGTGCTGCCCTCTTCGACCAATCCGACGCGCCCGTACACCGTCAACACGCTGGATGAGCATGTGGACATGCTGATGGTGTGCCACCACCTCGACCCAGCCATCGCCGAAGACTTGGCCTTTGCCGAAAGCCGCATCCGCAAGGAAACCATTGCGGCCGAGGACATCCTGCATGATCTGGGTGCCATCAGCATGATGAGCAGCGACAGCCAGGCCATGGGCCGTGTGGGCGAGGTGATCATTCGCACCTGGCAGACGGCGCACAAGATGAAGTTGCAACGCGGCAAGTTGCCCGGCGACACCGATCGACACGATAACGCTCGCATCAAGCGATACATCGCCAAGTACACCATCAACCCGGCCATCGCACACGGCATCAGCCATGAGGTGGGCAGCGTCGAAGTGGGCAAGTGGGCCGATCTTGTCATCTGGCGTCCGGCGTTTTTTGGCGTTAAGCCCTCCTGGATTCTGAAGGGAGGCATGATTGCTCTGGCGGCCATGGGCGACCCCAACGCCTCCATTCCCACGCCACAACCGGTGCACTACCGCCCTATGTTCGGCAGCTTGGGCAACGCGCTGAGCCGCTGCTCCCTGACCTTCGTGTCGCAAGCCGGCCTGCAGGCCGGCATTCAAGAGCGATACGGGCTGAGCAAAACTGTGTCCGCCGTGAAAAACATCCGCTCGGTGGGCAAACGCGACATGGTCCACAATGACTACGCACCGCACATGGAGGTGGATGCCCAGACCTATGTGGTGCGAGCCGATGGCTTGTTACTCACCTGCGAGCCTGCCGCGAGCCTTCCGATGACCCAACGTTACTTTTTATTCTGATGCTGATTTGCTCGAAGCGAATGCCGCAAGGCAAGGGACTGGCTCGTGTGCTGGTTCAGCGTGCCGCCACCGTCACGCTGGACTGGGACACGCGCCAAAAAAGCCGATTTGACGCCACGGACAGCCAGGGGCGCACGCTGGGCGTTTTTTTGCCGCGCGGCACAGTGGTGCGTGGCGGTGACGTGCTGGTGGCCGAAGATGGCTCGCTCATCCAGGTACAGGCTGCCAACCAGGCCGTTCTGCATATCGCGGCCTGCCCTGAGCATGGCAGCCCTTTCGATTTGATACGAGCCGCCTATCACCTGGGCAACCGTCATGTGCCCATTGAGCTACAGCCCGACCATCTGAAGATCGAACCCGATCATGTGTTGGCCGCGCTGATGAACGCCATGCACATGATCGTCTCCGACATGCAGGCGCCGTTTGAACCCGAAGGCGGTGCGTACGGCGACAACGCCATGATGGGCCATGCGCATGAACATTCGCACGGGCCCTCACACGATCATGCCCACACCCATGGGCATGCCCATGATCACACCCACTCGCATGGCCATGACGGCGCAGACTGTGGCCATGCCCACTGACATGGACCCGCTGTTGCAGCTGATGTGGCTGGCTTCACCGGCCTTGCCCGTCGGTGGCTTTTCTTACTCGGAAGGACTGGAGGCCGCCATTGATCACGGGCAGGTCCACGATGAACCCACCTGTACCCAATGGCTGGTGGACCAGTTGCTGCTCACCCAGGCTCGAGGCGACATGGGCGCACTGGCACAGGCTCTCTCAGCCTGGAACCGCTTCGACATGTCGCGCCTGCAAGATCTCAACACCTGGGTACTTTCCACGCGTGAGAGCAGCGAAATGCGTTTGCAAACCCAACAAATGGGTCGATCCCTGTTGGATTGGTTGCGCAACCTGGACTGGGTGACCCCCGAACAATTGCAGTGTCTGGCGCAGCTCCCCCCCACTTACCCACTGGCCTACGCATTGGCCTTGTCGGGCACCCACGCCAGCCCACCGCAGGCGCTGCAGGCCTATGCGTTCGGTTGGGCTGAAAACATGACGCAAGCCGCGCTCAAGGCCGTGCCCTTGGGTCAAAGCAGCGGTCAGCGCATGCTGGCCCAACTGGCGCGGCATATCCCCGAGGCTGTCCAGGTCGCCTTGCATCAAAGCGACGAGACACGGCAAGCCTTTTCTCCTATGCTGGCCATCTTGTCAGCCCGTCACGAAACCCAGTACTCGCGTTTATTCAGATCATGACCGCTTTGCACCACATCGCCCATCGCACCAAACAACTGCCCCCTTTGCGCGTCGGGATCGGAGGGCCTGTCGGCTCGGGCAAAACCACCTTGCTGGAAATGCTGTGCAAGCACATGCGCACTCGCTGGGATTTGGTTGCCATCACCAACGACATCTACACCAAGGAAGATCAGCGCCTGCTGACCATCAGTGGTGCCCTGCCACCTGAACGCATCATGGGGGTTGAAACCGGCGGCTGCCCACACACCGCCATTCGTGAGGATGCCTCCATCAACCTGGAAGCCATCGATCGCATGCTGGAGCGCTTCCCTGAGGCGGACATCGTGTTCATCGAAAGCGGCGGTGACAATCTGGCCGCCACCTTCAGCCCCGAACTGTCTGACCTGACCATTTACGTCATCGATGTAGCGGCCGGCGAAAAAATTCCCCGCAAGGGCGGCCCCGGCATCACCAAAAGCGATTTGTTCATCATCAACAAGACCGACCTGGCCCCGCATGTCGGCGCCAACCTGGAGGTGATGAAGCAAGACACCGAGCGCATGCGCCCCAACCTACAAGCCCGCCCCTGGGTGATGACCAACCTGAAAACACTGGAAGGCTTGTCCACGGTGGTTGAGTTCATCGAGAAGCGTGGACTGCTTCACAGCGTCAACTGAACTCACGGCGATCAAAATCGACACTACCTGACACAAGGGTCGAGCCCATTCAGCTCCGCGCCAGCGTGATCACCCATCCAGCCAAGCCGCTCCCCGCGATGACTTGCATCACAGGGCGTTGATAGCGGAACAACGCCACCGCTGCGGTCAAAGCGATCGCCACGCAGGCCCAGTCCACGCGACCCGAAAAGCCCTGCGGCCAGAGCACGTGGTAGCCCAACAACAAGGCCAGGTTGACGATCACCCCCACCACCGCCGCCGTGATGGCGGTGAGCGGCGCCGTCAGTCGCAAGACCTGGTGCGTCGATTCGACCAACGGCCCGCCCGCCAGAATGAACACAAAGGATGGCAGGAAGGTGAACCAGGTCACCAGCGTCGCAGCGACAGCGCCCGCCAGAAACAGACTCTCGGGGCCGAACAGGGCCTGGACATAGCCGCCCAGAAACCCCACAAAGGCCACCACCATGATGAGCGGCCCTGGCGTGGTCTCACCGAGCGCCAGGCCGTCCATCATTTGCGTGGGCGTGAGCCAACCGTAGTAGCCAACAGCCCCTTGATAAACATAGGGCAACACCGCGTAGGCACCCCCAAAGGTCAACAAAGCGGCTTTGGTGAAAAACCACCCCATCTGCGTGAGCGTGTGGTCCCATCCCAGCACAGTGATCAGCCATGCCATGGGGAGCACCCACAACAGCGCCCCTACCCCCAGTACCTTGCTAAGACCCAACCAGGAGAAACGGGCGTGTGCGGGGGTGGGGGTGTCGTCATCGATCAAGGCCGGACCATGGCGTTGCTGGCTGGCACGGTGTCCTGCACCAGTCTGAAAATCCTTCGGGCGCCAGTGTCCCCACAGATAACCCGTGACAGCCGCGCTGATCACGATGACAGGAAAGGGGACGTCCGCCGCAAAAATGGCCACGAACGAGGCCGCAGCCACGGCCCACAAACCGTTGTTCTTGAGCGCACGCGAACCGATGCGATGCGCAGCCTGCAGGACGATGGCCGTTACCGCCGGTTTGATGCCATAAAAAATGCCCGCGACCACCGGCATGTCACCCCACGCGATGTAGAGCCATGACAGAGCGATCAACATGAACAGCGATGGCAATACAAACAAACCGCCAGCCACCAGAGCACCTCGGGTTTTGTGCATCAACCAGCCGATGTAGGTGGCCAGTTGCTGCGCCTCGGGACCAGGCAGCACCATGCAATAGTTGAGCGCATGCAAAAAGCGTTGTTCGGATATCCAGCGGCGTCGCTCGACGAGCTCGGTGTGCATGATGGCGATTTGGCCTGCAGGTCCTCCAAAACTCACAAAGCCCAGCTTGAGCCAGAAGAGCGAGGCTTGCGCAAAGCTCACAGGGGCGGGGGGCGGAGTCTCGCCCAGGCTGGATGAAACATTCATGCTGCGGACTGTAGCAAGTCCTGAAAGCCAGATGGCCTGGCGTCGCAACGGCCTGGGCACTGGAGACCTGAACTTGATCGTCGCCAAGCCCTCAACTGCCTACAATAACTGCACCATGCAGCATCCCATCATCGACCTGGGTTCGGCCCAGATCTATCGCATCGAGGAATGCATAGACACCAGTTTTCTAGGGAAGTCTTTTTTTCCGCAATTCCAGTCCGAGCTCTTGAATAACTTGCCGGACTGGTTGCTGCCCCACCATTACCACCCAGATTCAGGCGCACTGGTGCTGAGCATGCACAGCTGGATCGTCAAGACCGAGCGGCACACCGTGCTGATTGATGCGTGCATAGGCAATGACAAGGACCGCATGCCCCGTGCCCACTGGCACCGGCGCCAGGGTGATTTTTTGCATCGACTCGCGGCGCTTGGTTTCCAACCCAGTGACATTGATGTTGTGATGTGCACGCACATGCACGCCGATCATGTGGGCTGGAACACGGTGCTGCGCGATGGCCGCTGGGTCACCACGTTTCCCAAGGCTCAGTATCTCTTCTCTCGCGTGGAGTACGAGCACGCCTCGACCTATCAGCACCCCAATCCCATCATGCGACAAGCCTTCAACGACAGCGTGTTGCCGGTGGTCGAATCAGGTCAAGCACTGATGATTCAGGACGGACATGAGGTAGACGAGATGTTCACGGTACAACTGGCACCGGGTCATACGCCCGGCAACGCCATGTTGCGCCTGCAAACACCGGCCCAGGAAGCTCTGTTTGTTGGTGATGTCATTCACCACCCCATCCAGGTCTATCACCCGGAATTAAGCACCATGGCCTGTCAAGATCCGCAGGCTTCACGTCAATCACGGCTGCGCATGCTTCACCATTGCTGCGAGCATCACACCCTCATGCTGCCAGCGCATTTCGCGGCACCACACGGGGGATTTATCGAGGAACGCGCTGCAGGGTTCGGACTGCGCTGGCTGAACGAGGATGCCTCATCCAGCGCCTGACTGCGCAACCCGCCCCTGGCCTCAGTTGTCCAGGCGAATCCCGGCGTTGCGGATGACCTGACCCCAGCGGTCGATCTCGGCCACCATGTAGTTGTGGAACTGCTCCTGGGTCATGGCGGGCGAGAAGCTTGAAAGACCAATGTCTTGCAAGCGTTTTTTCATCTCCGGATCGGCTGTCACGGCGTTCACCTGCTTGTAGATGTGGTCAATCGCGGCTTGCGGGGTTTTGGGCGGGGCCAGCAACCCGACCCAGGCGTCGGCGTCAACGGCATAGCCTTGTTCCGTCAGGGTAGGAACAGTGGTTCCTGCAAAACGCTGGGGCGAAGCGATACCAAAGGCCTTGACCTTGGAGAGGGCAGGAATGACGATGGAGGCAGGGGCCATCATCACATCCACTTGCCCGGCCATGATGGCCTGAAACGCAGGGGCAGCGCCCTGGTAGGGCACGTGCAAAATTTTCACATCAGCCTTGGCCTTGAACATCTCCATAGCCACTTGCGAGGTGCTCCCCACGCCCCAGGAGGCATAGGTCAACTCACTGCCCTTGGCCAATGCGACGAGTTCGCTCAACGTGTTGGCTTTCAGGCCCGGTCGCGCCACCAACATGAAGTTCACCTTGGCCACAGGCGCAACGCCACGAAAGTCTCGCGCCACATAGGACATCTTGGAAAAGACGTTGGGGTTGATGGAGTTGGTGTCGGCCGTGGCCATCAAGACGGTATAGCCATCAGCCGGTGCGTTGAAGACCAGTTCAGAGGCAATCATGCCGTTGGCACCCGCCTTGTTGTCGGGCACCATGGGTTGGCCCAGGGCATCGCCCAGTTTCATGACCAAGGCACGGGCGGCCACATCGGTTGCCCCTCCCGGCGGGTAGGGAATCACCATGCGAATCGGCTTGTTGGGGCTCCAGGCGTTTTGCGCCAACACTGAAGAGGACAAGCCCAGGGTCAGTGCGCCCAAGGCCAGCCCTAGCACCCCCACCAGGCCCAATCGCCGGCGGGTCGAACGGTTCATGTCGTCGCGTGTTTCAGTCGAGTTCATTGTGTCTCCTTTGTGAGTGGTCAAGTGATCAGGGTTAGGGAAGCAAGTCGTCATGAGCCCCTAGCGCGGGGCCGTTACCAGCCAGCGCAGGACGTTGGCCATCAAAGCTGATAGGCAGGCCCATGGTGGTCACTTGCCCGTTGGGTGTGGTTTGCAAAATGCCGAGTGCCCGGGTTTGCTCATGTTGAAGCACCTGGTCCAGGTCGTGCATGGGGCCGCACGGGATGGACGCAGCAGAGATTTTTTCCAGGCATTGCGCCATGCTCAAGCGCTCCACCTTGGCTTGTAACAATGGGATCAAGGCCTGACGGTTTTGAACACGCGCCCCATTTGTCGCAAAGCGTGGATCTGTCACCAACTCGGGCAACTCCAGCACACCGCACAATGCAGCAAACAACTTGTCATTGCCCGCTGCGATCATAAGGGCGCCATCGGCGCATCGAAACACCTGGTAAGGCACGATATTGGGGCTGCCCGACCCATTGCGCTGCGGCATGGCGCCTCCTGCCAGGCGGTCGGACAGAGGCACGGACATCCAGCTCAATGCCGTTTCAAACAAGGACACATCGACAATGCGGCTGGCATGGGCAGGGTCCTGGCGTCTTTGTAAGAGCGCGGACAAAATACCGATCACGGCCCACATGCCGGTGCCCTTGTCGTTGAGCGAGACCGGCACTCGGCTGTAATCATCACCCGCATTGCCAATCACGCTCATGAGGCCGCTGAAAGCCTGCATCAGTGGGTCGTAACCGGGTGCATCCTTCAATGGACCCGTGCGACCAAACGCTCCCAGGTTGCAGTAAATGAGATCGGGTGATTCCGCGGTCAACTGCTGAGCACCCAGTCCATGGCGCTCCAAGGTGCCTGGTTTGAGGTTTTGCAGCACCACATCGGCATGCTCAAGAATGAAGGCCTTGAGACGCTGGACAAAGTGCGCATCGTCAAAATTGGCACGAATACTGGCTTTGCCATTGTTCACACCATGAAACAACACCGAGGCGCCGTCCACAAAGGGCGGCCCCCAGTCGCGCGCGTAATCCCCCCCCCGATGGTTTTCAATCTTGATGACGCGAGCACCCAACCGGGCCAGGATATTGGCCGCATAAGGCGCCGAGAGGCTGTGGCCAATCTCGACCACACACGTGCCGCTCAGAGGCAAGTGTTGCGCACTCATCACGGTTTGCGTCCATACTGGTTGCGAGCCGAGGCTTCGCTGATGTAGCCATTGGCCAGATCGGCCATCACATCCTCAGCAGGACGTTGACGCGGATCACCATAGCCACCACTCCCTGCGGGCTGCACGACCACCCGATCGCCTTGACGTACCACCGCTGTGGCGCCCTTGGGAGGCAGCAACTCGGTGCTGCCATCCGGGTGCGTGACACTGCACAGGAAATGCGCACCTGCCTGCCCGCCAAAATGTCCTTGCGGTGCAAACTGTCCGCGCTCACCGGCCACGGTAAAGGTCGCCTGGTCAAAGCCAACGCGGTAGGTGCGTCGTGCCGTGAGCCCCCCCCGGTAGCGACCAGCGCCACCGCTGTCGGTCACCAGTGCCCATTCCTCCACCACCAGCGGCATGGTCTGTTCAATGAATTCCACGGGCAAGGAACCCGCGTTGCCCACATACACGCGTATGCCGTTGACGCCGTCTTTGCTGGCGCGTGCGCCCATGCCACCGCCATGCGGCTCGACCATGCTGACGAAGGGTCGTCCGGTACGGCGCACACGATCGCTGTCTGGATCTTTGCCGCCGAATACGCCCGAGCATGCGGCGCAATTGCTTTGCCCCACCACCCGTTCAGGCACGGCCTGGGCCAATGCCTTGAGCAGCAAGTCGATGACACGCGGTGAGGTTTCGGTGTTGCCACTCACCACCGAAGCAGGAAACTGGCAATTGACGATACTGCCAAGCGGCGCATCGATGGTGATGGGACGGTAGCAACCTTGGTTGATCGGAATCGAAATATCGGTCAGCGCCTTGACCGTGAACCAGGTGCTGTTGCAGGTCACGGCCAATGGGCAATTGATACCCCCGATCGTTTGAGCGCCGGTACCGGCGTAATCAAAATGGATCTGATCGCCTTGGATCGTCACCTTGACCTTCAAGGGCACGGGGTCGCCCGTCCACCCAGGAGCCTGCACGCCCTCGGCGAAATCTTCCGCTTCGTACACGCCATCGGGCATGGCACGAATGGCCTCTCGCATCAGTTGTTCGGAATGGTCGAGTGAGCGCTTCATCGCGTCGCGCAACGAGGCCACCCCATACTTGCGGCACAGCGACTGGATACGCTGGTCACCCACAAAGGTTCCTGCGTACTGCGCCTGGATGTCAAGCAAACGGCCCTCTGGGTCGCGGGTGTTTTGCACGATCATCTTTTGCACATCGGCCACGATCTCGTCGTTGCGATAGAGCAGCACCGGAGGAATCCGTATGCCCTCGCCAAAGATGTCCCAGGTGTTGAGCATGTAACTGCCCGGGGCCTGCCCCCCAATGTCGGTCCAGTGTCCGCGCGTCATCACAAACGCAACGATCTCGCCATCAACAAATATCGGACGGGTGATTTGCACGTCCGGTTGATGGTTACCCCCGCCCAGGTAGGCATCGTTGCTGATGATCACATCGCCAGGGCGCAGGTTGTCTCGTCCAATCGATTCCACCGACACTTTGGTGGATATCACGGCCGAACCCAGCATGGTGGGTATGTCATTGCCCTGCGCCACCAATTGCATATGCGCGTCAAACACCGCCGCTGAGGCATCTGCGCCAAGGTGCATGATGGGACTGGCTGCGGTTCGCATCATGGCGACCTTCATTTCGCGCGCAATGGCGTACAGCGAGTGTCGAATGATTTCGTAAACAATGGTTTCCATGGCGATCACAAGTGAATGTTGAGGTTGCCGATATCGTCAACGCTGGCGCTCTGGCCTTGCTTGAAGATCACACAGCTGCTGGGCTCTTCAATGACCGCTGGCCCCTGGATGGTGGCATGGGCGGCCAACTGGCTGCGCTGGTAAACCGGCAGGGCTTGCATCTTGCCGTCAATGTAGACATGGCGCGTGGTGGCGGATCCCGCTGCACCGGGCTTGCCGGCATCGACCTGTCGGACAAGGCCCTGCCAGCCACTGGCCACATTGGCTTGCACCCGAAGATTCACCAGCACGATGGGTTGATCTGGCTTGATGAAATTCCAATTGCGCTTGTGCTCTTGCTCGAAACCAGCGCGGATATGGTCTTTGAGTGTCTCGCCTGAGGAGTCGGCCAGGTCATCGTTGTGGATCAGCACCGAGATGGCCGCAGGCTGCCCAGCGTACCGGCAGTCGGCACGGAATGTGGTCTGCACTGACTTGGCTGTCGCACCCAACGTGTCCACCGCCTGCTGTCTGAGCCGTTCGCAGCCCTGACGAATTTGCTGGGCACTCAGCGCCGCGAGCTCGGACTCGACCGCAATCTGATCGTCATATTGCCGATCGGCCACGATCATGCCAAACGCGCTGAACAAGCCCGGCAGGGGCGGCACGATCACGCGCTGAATTTCCAACTCCTGTGCCAGATCAATCGCGTGCACCGGACCCGCACCACCGTAGCACAGGTAAGCAAAGTCCCGCGGATCAAAACCGCGCTCGACCGTCATGAGTCGCATGGCCTGCGCCATCAATGCGTTGGCCACCACCCGCACCGTCCAGGCGGCCTCCAGCACGGAAACGCCTAGCGGCTTGGCCAAATGCTCGTCTACCGCGCGATGAGCGGCCTCTTGGTCGAGCTTGAACTCCCCCCCCAGAAAACTGTTCGGATCCACGTAACCCAGAATCACGTTGCAATCGGTCACGGTGGGACGTTGGCCCCCGCGACCATAGCACGCAGGACCAGGATCAGCGCCCGCACTCTGGGGCCCGATGTGCACACCGCCAACGCTGTCAATCCACGCAATCGAGCCACCCCCTGCGCCGATCGAGTCGATGTCAATGGTAGGTGAGCGAACCGCGTAGGTGTGCAGCAAGGCCTGGGTTCGAATTTCAGGACGGGAATCGCGAACCATTGACACATCAAACGTTGTGCCGCCCATATCGCCCAGCAACAAACCCTTCAACCCCGTTTGCTGGCTGCTGCGCACCCCGGCACTGACACCTCCTGCGGGGCCAGACTCGAGCAGCACGATGGGCTTGTGAGCCACCGTCTGTGCGGATGCCAGACCACCGTTGGATTGCATGAACAGCAATTCGCCCTGAAACCCCTCCTCGGCCAGCAAGCCCTGCAAGCGGTGAATGTAACGCCCACACACAGGGCCCAGCATGGCGTTCATCACGGTGGAGCTACAGCGCTCGTACTCCTGCATTTCAGGATTGACCTCATGCGAACAGGTGATGAAGTGTGAGGGCAGCAGGCGCTTGAGTTCATCACGCACCAACTGCTCGTGCAGCGGATTGGCGTATGCGTGCAGCAGGCAAATGGCCACCGCCTCGATGTCACTGTCCGCAATCTGTCTTGCCATGTCTTGCAAGGCCTGCAGGTCGGGCGACTGCTCCACCTGACCGTTCGCGAGTAAGCGCTCGTCCAATTCAAAACGCCACCGACGCTCCACCAGTGGAGGTGGATTGTCAAATTGCAAGTCGTACAAATCAGCGCGGTCGTGGCGCGACAGGCGCCGCAACTCCAGAATGTCGCGAAAACCTCGCGTTGTGATGAGTGCAGCTTTGGCGGCCTTGTGCTCGACCACCATATTGGTGGCCATGGTGGTACCGTGACCAATGAAGCTGACTTGAGAGGCCTTGCTGCCACTCAGGTCCAGAATTCGGCGATAGCCGTTCAAGGCGCCCACGGTGCGGTCCGCGGGCGTGGTGGCCACCTTGGTGGACCAGATGGCTCCGCTGTCTTCATCGACCATCACCACATCGGTGAAGGTGCCGCCTACGTCAATCCCGATTCGTCTCATGCGATATCCCAATGACCATTCCAGGACCTGTGTCCACTATTTGGAAACGTTTCCAATTTATTCCAAAAAATTCAAGGGATGACATGCTGTCGATCCCTCGACTTGCAGGCATCCTAAAACTGATGGCCGTTTTGTCAATGCTGGTAGTCACTGAGGCGTCTGACGGTTACGCCGCACCGAGGGCACATCAGCGTCCTACCGGCTGCTTGGCGGCGCACAGGACCCGCGCAACACCAACTCCGCATCCACCTGATGCTGCTGTGCAGCCAGCGTTGCATCGTGCAGGCGGTTGATCAAAAACTGGCCTGCTGCCCGTCCCAGCTCATCATGTCCCCAGCGTATGGCCGTGACGGGGGGCTCGGACAGCAAGGCCAGGTCGCTGTCGGCGCCCGCGATCACAGACAAGTCATGCGGGACACGCAATCGCCGTTCACGCGCCGCACGCAACACGCCAGGCAACAAAGCAGAGCCGCCAGCGATGATGGCGGTGGGCGGTTGGGCGGAATCCAGCAAGCGTAGCGTTTCGCTGTAGCCCACCTCTGGGCTGAACGACACGGCCCTGACCCAATCGGATGTGATCGGCAATCGACAGTCGCGCATCCCTTGGCGGTAACCCTGCAAACGATGCCGGGTGGGGTGCAGGCCTGGATCGCCCGTGATGATGGCAATGGCGTGATGTCCCAGACCGGCCAGATGATGCACCGCATCACTCACGCCTTGCGCATGGTTGATCATGACACGGTCCAGATGGTCCGGCGCATCGCGGTCGATCAGCACGATGGGGAAATTCACGGCCCTCATGACCGCCAGCAGGTCCGCATCGGTTTCGGACGAACTGGCAATCACCAGACCGTCGATACGACGTTGCTCAAACCCCTGTAGCAGGGACAACTCGCGCTTCGCATCGTGGTGACTGGACGCCACCATCAACGAAAACCCATAGGCATCGACCTCTCGCTGCATGGCGTCCACGAACATGCTCAACACCGGCACCATGAAGTCCCGCATGACGCAGGCAAAGGTCATGGATCGATGACTGCGCATGGCCTGCGCGACTTTGTCCGGCACGTAGGCCAACTCGTCAATGGCCTGCAGCACACGGACACGTTTGTCCTGGCTGACACTGGGGTGCTGGTTGATCACACGGGACGCCGTCCCTAAGGACACGCCTGCCTTGCGAGCCACGTCCAGGATCGAGGTTTTACGGGTGGCAGGAACTCGGATTTTGCTCATGACGGGCGGCCAGGATAACGCGAGCCAGGCGTCCGATCACCCACGCCGTTCCAGCACCGCCCGCAGCGGGCGATCACCCTCGGCCTTGCCCGTGATGGGAGGCTTGGGCAAAGTGTTGTCACCCGCCTCGACCACGAAATGATGATCGAGCGAATACCACGAGCCTTGCACATCCGTCGCCGGCGCCGGCTCATCGGTGTGGAGCACGTATTGGCCAATCAAGGCCTGGGTCACGCCAAACTGCACATCGGTCTCGAGGTAGGGGTCGTCGCTGGAGTACACCTGGGAAAATTGAGTTTTGTAGCCCGGCTTGTTGATCATGAAGTGGATATGCGCAGGCCGCATGTTGTGCCGTCCCTGCGCGCGCAGCAAGGCACCCACCGGACCGGTGAGCGGAATGGGATAGGGCGCGGGTTTGACACTGCGAAACGCGATATGGCCCTTGTCATCGGTGATGAACTTCCCGCGCAGGTTCATATCAACCTGCTCGGGGTCCTGGTTTTCGTAGTAGCCCTCGGCCGAGGTTTGCCAGACATCCACCTCAGCACCCGCCACCGGACGACCGTGCACATCGCGCACCCAGGCGTTGACAAAGATGGGCGCCCCCGGGGTTGGAGACCTGACAATCGTCCCCCCGTTCTCCACCCGGGGTGACGCCGTGCGCCAGAACGGGCCCATCAGGTTGGCGGTGGTCTCGGTCTGACCCTTCTGGCCATTGTTGAGCAAGCACACCAACGCTGAAATGCCCAGCGAGCCGCTGATCAACACCACTTCGTTGTGAGACGGTGTGGTGAGTTGCCCCAGTTTGGCGATGAACGCACAGGCCTGATGAAACTCCGCCTCGGTCAGGCGAGCGTCGCGAACAAAACCATGCAGGTGCTTCACCGCCGCGGTCATGATTTCCTTGAAGCGCGGATCGCTGGCGCGCTCGAGTTCGGCCAGCACCGCCGTGGTGACCTCTTCCTGGTTGCGAATGATCATGGCTTCAGCGTGGTGAAGTGAGACAGGGTGCAGTTCCCGCAGGCAGCGTCCCGACAAGACACGGGCAGTTCACGGGAATTTGGTGTTCAAAATCCATGCGGGAAGTGTCCGGTCTTCAGGAATACGGGTCAAGCTCAGCGAGAGCGCGCAGGCCAGGTGGGTGTCGGCATAATCCATATCGACTTTGAAGGTTATTTTTGTCTTAGACAGTTTGGTTGTATGCTCGGCGGCTTGATCAGTCAGATCCCCTTGGACCATGGACGCCTCCAGCTACATGCCTCAATTTGAGAAAAATCCCCTCCCCACGGGCTGGGCGATTGCCGAAGTGGAGCGTGACACCGGTATCGGCAAGGATACGCTGCGCGTCTGGGAACGCCGCTACGGCTTCCCGCAACCCCTGCGCGACAGCCTGGGCGAGCGGCTCTACCCCCTGGACCAAGTCCACAAACTGCGTCTCATCAAACGATTGATGGACACCGGGCACCGACCCGGCAAGATCGTGGCGCAATCCGTCGAGCAACTGCAGGATTTGCTCAATGGCATGAGCCTGGTGAAGGGGGCAGAAGACTGCGCCAGCAGCCCACCAGAGCCCTCGGCACTGGATGCCAATGCCCCTTGGCTGCGTTGGCTGGCCGAAGACCGAAGCGACCTCATCAAGCAGGCCCTGCGACAGCACATCATCAAACAAGGACTGGGCAGCACGGTGGAAGACCTGGTCGCCCCGTTGTGCGTCTATGTCGGTGAGGCCTGGCTGCGCGGTGAACTGTCGGTGTACCAAGAGCATTTGTTCAGCGCCACCCTGCAACAGGTGCTGCGTGAGGCCATTGCCTCGGTGGAAGCCAGCTCACCGACCCTCGGTCAACACCCACGCGTGTTGTTGGCCACCACACCCGGCGAGTACCATTCGCTGGGCCTGTTGATGGCCGAGTGCTACCTGGCGCTGGAGTCTTGTGCGCGGTTTGAGTTGGGATCCTCCACCCCCGTGGTCGAAATCTTGCAGGCCATCGAGCACATGAAGATCGACGTGCTGGCTTTGAGTTTCAGCGCCTACGCCTCCCGCAACGACGTGATCTCCAGCCTGCAGCAGTTGATCGACGGCGTCCCTGCGGGAGTCGAAATCTGGGCCGGCGGCTCAGCCACCGCCCTGCAAAGCCGCTCAGTGCCCGAGGGCATCACGGTCATCTCTCGGGCCCGAGACGTGGCAGCGCATGTCAACGATTGGCGCACACGCCACAGCGACGAGACTCAACCAACCTCCCGCTAAGAATCGTGAAGCGCGTTCTGATTTTGGGGGGCTCCGGGTTTGTCGGGCGTCACCTGTGCGAAGCCTTGCAAAAGCACGATGTGCAGATCACCGTCCCCACCCGCCGTCTGCCAGCCCGCTCGGTGCAAATGCTGCCACGCGTGCAAGTGGTCGAGGCCGATGTCTTCGACCCCCAGACGCTGACTGCGCTGGTCGCTGACCACGATGTGGTGGTCAATTTGGTGGCTATCCTCCATGGCAAACCCGGCGAATTTCAACGCGTGCATGTTGACCTCCCTCAAGCCCTGGCTCAGGCCTGCGCCCAAAGCGGCGTGCAACGCCTGGTGCATGTGAGTGCCCTGGGCGCACAGGCCCAAGGCCCCTCAGAGTACCAGCGCAGCAAGGGCCGCGGCGAAGCGGCCTTGCTGCAGGTGGCCGGCAGCACGGGGTTGTCGATTCGCCTGTTGCGACCCAGCGTCATCTTTGGACGGGATGATCAATTCATCAACACCTTCGCCCGACTTCAACGGCTTGCGCCCCTGGTACCGCTGACGGGTGCGCACACGCGCTTCCAGCCTGTGTGGGTGCAGGATGTTGCGCAGGCGCTGGTGCACCTGATGCGAGACACGGCGACCCAACACACCACCTACGAGGCTTGTGGCCCCGAGGTATGGACGCTGGCTGACCTGGTACGACACGCCGGTCGGTGGGCCCATTGCGAGCGCCCCATTCTGCCTTTGCCCTTGAGCATTGGACGCTTGCAGGCCTGGGTGCTGGAAGCGTTGCCAGGCCCGCCGCTGATGAGCCGTGACAACGTCGACTCGATGCGCGTCGACAATGTAGCGACGGGTCAATGGCCTGGATTGGCGCAACTGTCGATCAGGCCGCGCGCCTTGGGCAGTGTCTTCATCACCGGAGAACTCGCATGACCTCACCTCTGACCTGGTTCACCCGCTGTTTCGGCCTTTGCTTGAGCCTGGTTGTGCACACCGCGCAGGCCTGCCCCGCCTCGCTCAACCACACCCTGCTGCGCTTGCAGGACGAAAAGCCCCATTCACTCTGCCAGTATACGGGCAAGGTGGTGCTGGCGGTCAACACGGCCAGTTACTGCGGGTTCACACGGCAGTACAAGGGACTGGAGGCGCTGCATGAAAAATACCAGTCCGAGGGCTTGGTGGTGCTGGGCTTTCCGTCCAATGACTTCGCTCAGGAAAAGGGCAGCAACCAGGAAATTGCCGACTTTTGCGAGAACACCTTTGGCGTGAAGTTCCCCATGCTCGCGGCCTCCAGTGTGAAGGGGCCTCAGGCCAATCCGTTTTTCAAACACCTCATTGCACAAGGCGCGACGCCCCCGCGGTGGAATTTCTACAAATACCTGATCGGTCGAGACGGCAAGCTGATTGACAGCTACAACAGCATGACCGAGCCCGACAGCCGCAGCTTGATCAGCGCGATCGAAAAAAGCCTCAAAGCCAAGCCCTGAAGGATCACGGGCAACGGGTTTTCAAGCGGCTCAATCCGCCGTGATCTTGCGGTCGACAATGATCTTGCGCCACTTGGCAGTCTCACGCGTCAGCATGGCCGCAAATTCGGCTGGACTGCCCCCCACGGGTTCAATCCCCAGACGCGAAAGTTTGTCTTTGACCTCGGGGTCGCTGAGAGTTTGGTTCACCGCGATGTTGAGCTTGCTCACCATGTCGGCCGGCAATCCTTTGGGGCCGAACATGCCAAACCAGGTGACCGACTCATAACCCGGCACGACCTCGGCAATGGCGGGCAACTCGGGCACCAAAGGGCTGCGCTTGAGGGAGGTCACGCCCAGCGCGCGCAGACGGCCCTCTTTCACATGGGGCATGCCGCTGGGCAACGAGTCAAACAGCACGTCGACCTTGCCACTGACAAGATCAGGGATCGACAGCGCCGTGCCCTTATAAGGGATGTGCACCACAAACACATTCGTCTCGGCCTTGAACAGTTCGGCGGTGAGTTGCACGATGGTGCCGTTGCCGCTGGACGCGTAGTTGAGCCGCCCCGGGTTGGCTTTGGCGTACGCAATCCAGTCCTTGAGGGTGTGCGCCGGCGCTGTGTTGGGCACCAGCATGATATTGGCGGCGTTGCCAACGTGAACAATGGGCGTGAAGTCACGCACGGCGTCGTAGGGCAATCGGTTGCTGAACAAGGGGCCGATGGTGTGCGTGCTGGTGGTGGCCAGCAGCACCGTGTAGCCATCGGCCGCTGATTTCGCCACCAGGTCCGAGCCCAGCGTACCGCCGGCGCCAGGCTTGTTCTCAATGACCACGGCAGCGCCGAGTTTCTCGGGCAGTTTTTGCGACAAGGCCCGCGCAAAGATGTCCGTGGCACCACCGGCTGGAAACGGCACCAGCAGCCGGACGGTTTTGTTCGGGTAAGGCTGAGCCAGGCTGGACAAGGCCGCCATCCACAAACCCAGCGCGAGGCATCGCTTGGCCCAGGTATGGGGCGTGGACAAGGATTTCATGCACAACTCTCCAAGAGGATGACAAAACGTGTAGCCTACCAGCAGCATCACAACCTCGGAAAATAACTTGCCCTGGGCTGAGCCTAGACAATCGCGTTCCCTTAAAATAATTTTGTCCAAGACAATCGGTTTCTGCATGAAAATAGCTATCGTCGGGTCGGGCATTTCCGGGCTTGCCGCCGCACACCGCCTGCGGCCCCACGCGCACGTCACCCTGTTTGAAGCCGGGTCCTATTTCGGGGGTCATACACACACCGTAGACATCACCCTGCCCACGCCGCAGGGTCTTGTCACCTGGGGAGTGGACACGGGTTTTCTGGTGTTCAACGAACGCACCTACCCTCAGTTGATTGCCTTGCTGGCAGAGTTGAATGTCACCACCGCCGCTTCGGACATGTCGTTCTCCGTGCAAGTGCCGCAGACGCGCGGTTCAAGGGCGGTCGAATGGAGTGGCAGCAACCTGGCGACTGTATTTGCCCAAAAACGCAACCTGCTCAGCCCCGAGTTCTGGGGCATGTTGTCAGATCTGATGCGCTTCAACCGCGTGTGTACACAACTGGCGCTGACCGGTCGCGAAAGCGAGATGAGCGAGGGTCTGCAGTCATTCCTGGACCGACAAGGGTTCGGGCGGGCGTTTCGCGAGTGGTACTTTCTGCCCATGCTGGGTTGCATCTGGAGTTGCCCAACCGACCAGATGCTGCAGTTTCCCGTGGCCACAATGATTCGCTTTTGTCACAACCATGGGCTGCTGCAGGTGAACAACCGGCCACAGTGGCACACAGTGGTGGGCGGGGCCCGGCACTATGTGGACAAGATCATCGCCAACCTGGAGCGCGCGCATCTGAACATGCCGGTGCGCCGCATTGACCGTGATGCCAACGGGGTGACGCTGCTGACCGATCAGGGCAGCGAGCGCTTTGATCAGGTGGTGTTGGCCGCGCATTCCGACCAATCTCTGGCCATGCTGGGTCAGCCCTCGGTGGCTGAGACCGAGATTTTGGGGGCGATTCGCTACCAACCCAACCGCGCCGTGCTGCACACCGACACCTCAGTATTGCCGCAGCGCCGAGCCGCCTGGGCAGCATGGAATTACGAACGCGCCGAAAACGACCAACAGGAATCCAGTCGGGTGTGCCTGCACTACCTGCTGAATCAATTGCAACCGCTGCCGTTTGAGCAACCGGTGGTGGAGTCACTCAACCCGGTGCGTCCCATCAAGTCCGATTCCGTGCTGGCCGAGTTTGAGTACAGCCATCCGGTGTTCGACCTGGCCGCGATCCAGGCCCAACAACGCGTCGCCGACATGCAGGGCGATCAGCGTACCTGGTACTGCGGTGCCTGGACGGGTTACGGTTTTCATGAGGATGGTCTCAAATCTGGCTTGGCCGTGGCGCAAGCGTTGCTGAACCGCACGACACAGCCCGCAGGGGCAACGGCATGAACATCGCGCAGATCGGATTCGGTCAGGTTCGTCATGCGCGCTTGCGACCACAGCAGCACCGCTTTGCGTACAGCACGTTTTTTTTGCTGCTGCCCATGCGCCAGTTGACCCAACCGCAAGCCATGGGGGGCCTGGCCGTGAACCGGTCGGGCGCCATCAGCTTTCATGACAGCGACCATGGCGATGGGCGTGGCCCCGAGGCCGGTGGCGCGTTAGCGTGGGTTGAGGACTTGCTGCAGCGTGAAGGCATTGAGGATGCCCAGGGTGAGATCTGGTTGCACACCTACCCACGCATGCTTGGCTACGCCTTCAAGCCGGTGAGCTTCTGGTATTGCCACCGGGCTGATGGATCGCTCAGGGCGATCGTGGTCGAGGTCAACAACACCTTCGGTGAACGGCATTGCTATTTGCTGGAACATCCGCGCTACGGTGTCGAGATGCAAGCCAATAAATGCTTCCATGTCTCCCCCTTTTGCCACGTGGAAGGGCAGTACCGATTTCGCTTCATGCGCACCCCGCACCACGGCCAGGAGCACACCGTCGTCCGGGTCGACCACGATGATGCCCAAGGCCCACTGCTCAACACCAGTGTCAGCGGTGTGCTTGAGCCCGTCACGCCTGCCGTGCTCAAGCGTGCGCTATGGCGTTATCCCGCCATGACCGCGATGGTCATGGCCCGCATCCACTGGCAGGCTCTCAAGTTATGGCTCAAGCGCGTTCGCTATGTGAGCAAGCCTGCTGCGCCCGATCAATTCATCACCCGCTAACCCCAGAGGCTGACGCTTGAACTCAGTCAACGCCCACACCACCCAAGAGGCCGTGCAGTCGCTGGTGACTTTCTTTGAGCGACTTCAGCCCAGCGACCTGTCTCGTTTGAGTGAGCTGTATGCATCAGACGCGCATTTCAAAGATCCCTTCAATGAGGTGCAAGGGATCGCAGCGATTGAAGGCATCTTTGTGCATATGTTCAAGAATTTGCACGAGCCGCATTTCATCGTCACCGATCGG
>RFTK01000321.1 GCA_009923505.1 Betaproteobacteria bacterium | reverse complement strand
CGCGCCGAAAAAGCCGGCCACACCGGCACTCTGGACCCTTTGGCCTCTGGCGTGCTGCCCCTGTGCTTCGGTGCAGCCACCAAATTCAGTCAGCTGCACCTGGATGCCGACAAAACCTATGAAACCGTCATCCGCCTGGGCATACAGACCAGCACCGGCGATGCCGAAGGCGAGGTTGTGCAAACCCGGCCGGTGCAGTGCTCGATGGGCCAACTGGTCGAGACCCTGGACCGTTTCAAGGGCCCCATCCGCCAGGTGCCGCCCATGCACAGCGCCTTGAAAAAAGATGGCAAGGCGCTTTACGAATACGCCCGCCAAGGGCAAAGCGTCGAGCGACAAGAGCGCGAGGTGGTGATTCATGACCTGGACCTGCTCGAGTGGCAGCTGGAGGGCGAAGCACCTTTCGTGCGTCTGCGGGTGCATTGCAGCAAGGGCACCTACATTCGTACTCTGGGCGAGGACATCGCAGCAGCGCTGGGCTGCGGCGGGCACCTGAGCTTGCTCAGGCGCGTGGCCACCGGGCCTTTTGAGCTGTCCCAGTGCCTGAGCCTGGAGCAACTTGAAGCCATGGACGATGCTGCGCGTCTGGCGGCGCTGCAGCCTATTGACTGCCTTCTGACCGGTCATATCCCGGTCACGCTCGATGCCGACAATTCTGGGCGCTTCCTCAGTGGTCTGCGCCGCCGGGGTGACTGGCCCGATGCGCCGCAAGTAGCGGTGTACGGCAAGGAGCCGAATGCCTTGCTGGGCACCGCCCACATCAAGGCGGGCGAACTGATACCGGGCCGTTTGTTGAGCCCGATCGAAATTCAACAGATTTTGGAAAGTGCGCCACACGCTGTAGAAGCCGTGGCCTGAAGGAAGTAACTATGAGCAAGCAAATCAGAAACATCGCCATCATCGCCCACGTTGACCACGGAAAAACCACGATGGTGGACCAGCTGCTGCGTCAGTCGGGCACCTTTGCCGAGCACGAGAAGATCGTTGATACGGTGATGGACAACAACGCCAT
>RFTK01000033.1 GCA_009923505.1 Betaproteobacteria bacterium | reverse complement strand
TCATCCTCGTTGTGCAGCGTGGCCCGGCTGATCGTGCTCAGGGAAAGAAAAACCGGCTCGAGCTCCGCCACCGGGCTGAGGATTCCGGTCTTCCCGACTTGGATCGTGATCGCCTTCAGGCGGGTCCGCGCCGTGTCGGGCTTGTATTTGCCACTCCAGTTGCAAAACCTGGTGCTGTTCGTTGTTTTCATCCTGACCCTGGCTTTGCGTCCTGAAGGTCTGTTGCGTCACAAGTCATGAACCGAACTCTTGTTTACCTGGTGCTCGCCCTGGTCGGCGTGTGCATCCTGCCGTGGCTGGTGTCCGAAAACGGCTATGTGTTGCGGGTGATGACCTTGCTCATGCTGTTTGCTGCCATGGCCCAGTCGTGGAACATCGTGGGCGGCCTGGCCAACCAGATTTCACTCGGGCATGCGGCCTTCTTCGGTCTGGGGGCCTACACGTCCACCATCTTGCTGATCCGTGTCGGCTTGTCGCCCTGGTTGGGACTGATGGCTGGCATGGCGGTGGCGGCGGCGGCGGGAGCGCTGTTGAGTTTGCCCACCATGCGCCTGAAGGGGCATTACTTTGCGCTGGCCACGCTGGCCTTTGGTGAGGTCATGCGAACGATGGGCAACTCTTGGTCGTCGGTGACCGGAGGACCCGCGGGCATTTCGGTGCCTCTGGTACCGGATGGCGGCTGGGCTCTGATGCAGTTCAATTCATCGCGTCCGTATTTCTACATCATGCTCGCCGCGCTCCTGGTGATCACAGGCATCTACTGGAAAATCAGCACATCACGCCTGGGTTATGAACTGCGCGCGGTCAAAGCCAACGTCGATTCGGCGGAGGTCATTGGCATTCACACGGCCCGAACCAAGATGCTGGCGGCCACGATTTCGGCGGGTTTGATGGGGGCGTGCGGCGTGTTGTACGCGCAGTTCAACTTTTTCTTCGATCCGGATTCGGTCTTCTCTCTGGTCAGTGTGTCGGTTCGCATCGCGCTCATCTGCATCATTGGGGGCATTGGCACGGTGGCGGGCCCCATCATTGGCGCTTGTTTTTTACTGCCGCTTGAAGAACTCTTCAATGCCACACTCTCCAGTGCCGGCGCGGGCTTGTCGCAACTGGCGTTTGGTCTGATCCTGATTTTGATCATCCTGATCGAGCCGCGAGGTTTGCAAGCCTTGTATCAACGCCTGGTATTGCGGAGGTCGGTATGAGCAGCACGCCCATTCTGGCAACGCAGGGTTTGACGCGCCGTTTTGGCGGTTTGACGGCGGTCAACCAGGTCGAAATTCAGATTCAAACGGGTGAGCTCATTGGCCTGATCGGGCCTAACGGGGCTGGGAAAACCACCTTGTTCAATCTGCTGATGGGGCTCATCAAGCCGTCATCGGGCGAGGTGTATCTGCAAGGAAAAAACATCACCGGGTTCAAACCACACCAGGTGGCGCGTCTGGGCATGGTCAAGACATTTCAGAACGTGGCATTGTTTCCGGATATGACCGTGCTGGACAACGTGCTCACCGGCGGGTTGTTGCGCCTGTCGTTGGACGAGGCTCGCGAGTTGGCAAGGCATAACCTCACCAAGGTGGGTATGGTCCACATTGCGGATAAGAAGGCGGCTGATCTCACCTTTCCCGAAAAGGCCTTGGTGGAAATGGCGCGCGCCTTGTGCACTCAGCCCCAGGTGGTGTTACTCGATGAGGTGATGGCCGCCCTCAACCACGCCGAGATGGATCAAATTTTGTCGCTGATCCGCAAGTTGCGTGAAGAAGAGGGTTTAACCTTTGTGGTCATTGAGCACCACATGCGGGCCATCATGAATTTATGCGAACGCATTCTGGTGCTGAGCTTTGGCCAACTGATTGCTCAGGGCACCCCTCAGGAGATCAGTCGCCATCCGGATGTGATTTCGGCCTACCTGGGCACGGACGCTCACGCGGGAGTGAGCGCATGAGTTTGCTGGCCATTGACAATCTGTGTGCTGCCTATGATGGCAGCGAGGTGCTGCACCACATCGACCTGCGTGTGGACCAGGGGGACTTTGTGGCGGTGATCGGTGCCAACACCGCGGGCAAGAGCACCTTGCTGCGAGCCATCTCCGGACTGGTGCCCCGCACCTCGGGTCAGATCGTGTTTGCTGGCGAAAACCTGCTGTCGCTGCCGGCGCATCAAATACCTTATCGCGGCATATCGCATGTGCCCGAAGGACGTCACGTGTTTCCCGCGATGTCGGTCGAAGAGAACCTGTGGCTGGGCGGCTATCACCGGCGCCATGACATGGCAGACTTGCAGCGCTCACTCGAGTCGGTGTTCACCCAGTTTCCGCGACTGGGGGAACGCCGTCGCCAGTTGGCTGGCACGCTCTCGGGTGGCGAGCAGCAAATGGTGGCGATTGGCCGGGCATTGATGGGCAAGCCACGACTGCTGCTGCTTGATGAGCCGAGTCATGGACTGGCCCCCAAGATCGTGCAGGAACTTCACGATGCCCTGGTGGCGATTCACCGCTCGGGCGTCACCACGCTCTTGGTAGAGCAAAACACCCAGCTGGCGCTATCAGTGGCGCAACGCGCGCTCGTGTTGCAAAACGGCGAGGTGGTGCTGAGCGGTCCCGCCAGCGAACTCCTGAACGATGCCCGCATACGCGAGGCCTATCTGGGTATCTGAACTTTCAGGGTATTGGGTGCCGGGCCAGAAACGCCCGCACCTCAGTTAACGTCATCTCGGGTTGCTCTTCAGGCAGAAAGTGGCCGCAGGGCAAGGCGCGACCGCTCACATCCACCGCCACCTCACGCCAGTCCTCCAGGCAATTGAACAGTTTGCCCACCACGCCCTTGGCACCCCACAAGGTCAGCAAGGGCATGGTCAGTCGTTTGCCTGCGGCCCGGTCGGCACGATCGTGCTCGAGATCGATGGTGCCCGCGGCACGGTAGTCTTCGCACGAGGCGTGAATCGCTGCCGGGTCGGCATAGCAACGTGAATATTCGGCCAGCGCAGCTGGGTCGTAAGGGGTCAGGTCGGGTTCAGATCGACCGATGCGTCCCAGGGTGTAGAACGGCACCTTGCCAGCCAATAACTCCTCCGGCACCGGTGCGGGTTGCAACATGAGGAACCAGTGGTAGTAGGCCCGCGCAAATTCCATGGAGGTGTTTTGAAACATCTTGAGCGTGGGTGAGATGTCCATCACGGTGATGGTGTGCACATGAGCGGCATGGTCGGCCGCGAGGCGGTGCGAGACGCGCGATCCACGGTCATGTGACACCACATGGAAGCGATCGAAGCCAAGCGACGCCATCAACTCGGCCATGTCCTGCGCCATGGCTCGCTTGGAGTAGTTGGCGTGATCGGGTAGGCCCGGCGGTTTGGACGAGTCACCATAGCCGCGTAAATCAGCCGCGATGACGGTGTAGTGCTGGGCGAGTTGTGGGGCGATGCGGTGCCAGCACACGTGGGTCTGTGGATAACCATGCAGCAACAGCACCGGTTCGCCCTGGCCGGCGCGCACATAATGAATCTCGGCACCCCTCGAGGTGAAGCGATGCGAGCTGAAGCCCGGAAACAATGACATGAATGACTCCTGTGATGATCAGGGTGAGGCGGGTGTCATGGATGAGCGAGGGAAGGCGTATGGGGGGTGTCAGGTCAGCACTCAGGTGATGAGATAGCCCCCGTCCACCGGTAACACCACACCCGTTACAAACGCTGCCGACGGCGAACACAAAAATTGCACCGGGCCCGCCAGATCTTGCGCTTGCCCCCACCGACCCATGGGGGTGCGGTTGAGAATGGCTTGGCTGCGCGCTGGATCGTCCTGGAGAGCCTGTGTGAGAGGGGTGGCAATCCACCCGGGCGCAATGGCGTTGACGCGAATGCCCTCGGGCGCCCAGGCGATGGCCAGGCTTTTGGTCAGCTGGGCGATGCCCCCTTTGCTGGCGCTGTAGGCGGGCGCCAACCCACCTCCGAAAAAGCTGAGCATGGAGGCCACATTCACCACACAGCCCCGGGTGGCTGCCAGCAAGGGGTGCATGGCATGGGCGACTCGCATGGCGGCATTGAGGTTCAGGTCGATGACCTGCTCGAATACCTCGGGGTTGTGCTCATCGGCGCGCCGGATCATCCCGGCGGCTTGCACCAAAATGTGGAGCCTGGGCAATGTCTGCGCTAGCTGCTGTGGAGCTTGGGGGTCGCGCAGATCCATCTCAAGGCAGCGCAGGCCCGCAACGTCCTGTGCATCGCGTGGGGGCAAACCCACGACGACCACGTCGGCTCCTGCACGCATGAAGCCCTGCGCAATAGCAAGGCCGATGCCACTGGTGCCACCGGTGACCAGCACCGTGTGATCATGGAACTCAAAAGTCATGGGATCCTCTTCGTCAATCAGGAACGGTTCGGGCGGTCATGCAAACCGCAATCACCTGATTCTCATCAAAAACGGAGGGTCTGGGTGTCCTGTTGGTTGGGCGAGGTTGAAAAAAAACGAGGCACCCGTTGGGGTGCCTCGTGGCATCGAGCGGATACCCGGGGGCATCCGCCAAGCTGGAGTTAGGCTCAGGCGCGTCGACGGGCCGGCTTGGCAGTCTTGGGGGCGTTGGCCTTGAGTTGCTCCAGGCCTTGCTTGGCCAGTTCGGCAGACTTCTTGGCGGCGGTGCGAGCTTGGGCCACGGCCTTGTTACCGGCTTCCACGGCTTGTTTCACAGCGGCCACTGCTGCCTCGGAGCCTTGAGGCGCTTTTTTCAGGGTTTCAGCGATCAGCTGGTTGACTTCGGCGTGCTTGGCTTCGAACTGGTTTTCAGCCAGTTCCGCCAGTTCGGTCTGGAACTCCTGGCTCAATTCGAACGCAGCAGTTGCCACACCCGCGGCGTACTTGGCAGAGGCTTCGAGCTGGTTTTGCACAAACTGGAACACAGCGGCCGGATCTTTCAGATCGGTCACGGCTTGCAGCTGGCTCTTGGCGAAAGCGGCGTTTTGCTTGCTCTGGGCCAGCGACAACTCGGCAGCGCGCTCGACTTGAGACAGCGCCAGGTGGGCTACTTCGTAGGCCGCCTCAACGGAGGCTTCGATCTGGGGTTTGAATTGTTTCAGTTGGTCTTGCATGGTGACTCCTATGGGTTAAAAAGTTGATGGGTGAATGGTAAGCCCATCTATCGTTTTGAGAAGACATTGCCATGCGCTTTAGAGACGAGTCTCTAAGCTCTAAAAACCCCCTTATCCGCCATGCGCCGGACCGTTTTTTCGCTGGCGGGATTGGTTGTGGCTACCCAGGTGGTCATCCCGGTCGCTGCGGCTGCCCGGTGTTCGCCGCCCCTGGTTCAGCGGTGTGACCGCGTCCTGTGCGGTCTGGTTGTGCTGGCTGGCATAGTCACCCGGCGGGGCGCTGGGCACGTCGTGCGTGCTGTGAGTTTTTTTGTTCATGAAGATGTTTCCTTGAAGGATAGGGTGTACGTAGGGGTGTTGCGTGTGTTCACGGGCTGATCCTGGAATGGACCAGGCATAGCGGGTCTTGCTGAGCACCGAGACCGCGGTGGAAATGATGTCTGACATGGTGAAGGATGGCGATAAAGACTGCATACGATAGTGGTCAGCGGCGAGCGGGTCTGTGCGGTGGACCGCATGGGTCGCGGGGGGTGGCCTGTAAGGTGGCGACATGCCCGACCCGCAACTCGATCGCTTTTGGGGTGTGCCGACGCAGGCGTTGGTCTCGCACCTGGGGACCACCCAAGAGGGGTTAACCCAGTCCGAAGCGCAGCGGCGTTTGTCCCAGGTTGGCCCCAACACCTTGACGCGTCACAGCGGACCTTCTGTGTGGGGCTTGTTGCTGAGCCAATTCCAGAGTCCGCTGGTTCTCATTCTGGTGGGCGCGTGCGTGATGTCCCTGGTCGCATCCGAGTGGGTGGACGCTGCCGTGGTGCTGGCGATCGTCTTGATCAGCACCTTGATGGGTTTTGCCCAGGAAACCATGGCCCATGCGGCCATGGAAAAATTGCGTGCGCACTTGAACCTGACGGTCACGGTAGTTCGCGATGGACAGGCGCGCACCCTCTCACTCAGCGATGTAGTGCCAGGCGATGTGGTGACCCTCTGCGCAGGCAGTCTGGTGCCAGCAGACGGCGTGGTGCTGCAAAGCAATGACTGCTTTGTGAACCAGTCGATGCTCACCGGTGAGAGCGTGCCGGTGGAAAAAATGCCGGGACAATCTGCGCCCGATGCCACACTCACACAACGGCTGCATGCCCTCTTCATGGGAACCAGCGTGAGCAGTGGGACGGCCCGTTTGCTGGTGGTTCACACCGGTGCGCACACCCAGCTCGGACAACTCGCAGACCGCCTGACCCGCCAGTCGCCACCCACGGCCTTTGAGCAAGGCGTTCAGCGGCTGGGCTATTTGCTCACACGCATCATGCTGGTGATGGTGGTGCTGGTGCTGGGCCTGCACTTGCTGATGCATCGACCCGCCATGGACTCGCTGCTGTTTGCATTGGCGCTCTCGGTGGGGTTGACCCCCGAGCTGTTGCCAGCCATCGTCAGTATCACCTTGTCGCACGGGGCCAAGCGGATGGCAGCGCTGGGCGTGATCGTCAGGCGACTCAGCGCCATTGAAAACCTGGGCAGCATGGACGTGCTGTGCACGGACAAGACTGGCACACTCACGGCGGGCGTGATGCAACTCGATGGCGCCCTCAACCCCCAAGGGCAGCCTAGCGACGCCGTGTTGCAATGGGCAGCCTTGAATGCCCAGTGGCAGACGGGCTTGTCCAGCCCCCTGGACCAAGCCATTGTGGCGGCAATGGCTGCCCGGGGATTGACGCTGAATCCGCAGCGCCGGATCGATGAAATCCCGTATGACTTTGAACGCAAATGCCTGTCCGTGGTGGTGGCCTCCGACCAGGGGCCAACCACGTTAATTACCAAGGGGGCTTTGCGGCAAGTGCTGTCGCGCTGTACCCAGGTGGGTGAGCACGCCCAGGTGCTTGATGCGCAAGCGCGTGATGCGATTGAACGTCAGTTCAACCGCTGGAGCCAGCAGGGCTATCGCGTGCTGGGAGTGGCGACACGCACCTGGAGCCAGGCGGCAGCCGCCTATTCGACAGCGGATGAGCAGGAACTGTGTTTTGCCGGATTCCTCCTGTTTCAAGATCCGATCAAACCCGGGGTGCAAGAGACGCTGGCGCAGCTGGCAGCACGCGGCGTGAGCCTCAAGATCATCACCGGCGACAACCCCCAGGTGGCGCTGCACGTGGCCGCGCAAGTGGGAGTGAAACAAACCGGTGTATTGAGCGGTAGCGACTTACAACGCATGGGCGAGCGCGAGCTGATGTTGGCGGTACGCCACACCCAGGTGTTTGCCGACGTCGATCCCGGACAGAAGGAACGCCTCTTGCGCGCCCTGCAACGCGCCGGTCATGTGGTGGGCTACCTCGGGGATGGCATCAACGATGCCTTGGCCTTGCACACAGCAGACGTGGGGATATCCGTGGACACTGCGGTGGACGTGGCCAAGGACGCCGCTGATCTGGTGTTGCTGCGCAAGGACCTGGGCGTGTTGTTGCAAGGCATCACCGAGGGGCGCAATACCTTTGCCAATACCCTCAAGTATTTGTTGACGGTGATCAGCGCCAACTTCGGCAATATGGTGAGCATGGCCTTGGCATCGGTGTTTTTACCATTTCTTCCCCTGCTGGCCACACAGATTTTGCTCAACAACCTGTTGGCTGATCTGCCCGCGATGGCGATTGCCCGCGACCGAGTGGATGCTGAGTGGGTCTTGCGCCCACGACGCTGGGATACCGCCTTCATCCGGGACTACATGGTGACCTTCGGACTCATCAGCACGCTGTATGACCTGCTGACTTTTGGCCTGTTGCTATGGGTGTTCCAAGCCGCGCCCGCCGAATTTCGCACAGGCTGGTTTGTCGAATCGCTGCTGACTGAATTGCTGGTGGCCTTGGTGGTGCGAACCCAAGGCCCTTGCTACCGCAGCCGCCCGGCCACCAGCCTCCTGGTCATCACGGCCATGGTGGTGTGTGTGGCGCTCATCCTGCCGTATTCACCGGTGGCAGCGCTGTTCGACTTCGTGCCCTTGCCGCCGCACCTGCTGCTGGCGCTGGTGGGGGTGTCGCTGGCCTATGCCGCGACCGTGGAGTGGGGCAAGCAGGTGTTTTACCGCCGGCGATGAGCCGCGGGCTCAGTGCTCGCAGGCCATTTCCATGATTTTTTCGGCGACGGAATCGTGGGGCACGGGGTGCCACTGACCCGCCTTGAGGTTTTTGAATTTAGCAGGGCCTTCGCCCATGTTTTCGCTGTGCGACACAAAGGCTAAAGTGCGCCGACGCTTGGCCTTGCAGTCAAACTCGATCAGGTTCTGGCTGGAGAGCACGCCACGCTGGGTGGGCGAGCGGTAGTCTGAGAGTTGCCAGGCCGTGGGAAACTGGGCATTTTTCTGGATGCGTTCGGGGTCGATGTAGATGACGGTCTTGTCTGTTTCGTCGACCTTGACCCATTCGGCCCAGGCGGTAGTCTGCAACGACAAAATCAGTAGCATGAGAAGTGACTTCATGGCAGGTGACAGCTCCAGGGGGGGAATTCTTCTATGATTGTTCCATAAATCGAGAGGGTGGCGGTATGGAGAATTTGGACCTGATGGTGCTGAGAAGCCTGCGGGACTGGCGGCTTGCAGGACGTCGGGCGATGTTGGTCACGGTGACCCGAACCTGGGGTTCCTCGCCCCGTCCGGTGGGCTCCATCATGGCCCTGGCGCAGGGGGGGGCGGTGGTCGGTTCGGTCTCGGGCGGTTGCATCGAAGACGACATGATCGCGCAGCACGCGCAGGCCATCCCCAGTGGTCCGCCCCAGCAAGTCAGGTATGGCGTTTCTGCCGACGAAGCGCATCGTTTCGGTCTGCCGTGTGGCGGCACGCTGGAGTTGCTCCTGGAGTTCGATCCGGATGCCTCCTTGCTGGATACCCTGGTGAGCACCTTGGAGCGGGGCGAATTGCTGGAGCGCCGTGTGTCTCTTCAAGAGGGGCATGTAGAGTTGCGTGCGGTGTCCGCGCCGCAGCCCCTGCGTCTCACGCAAGAGCACCTTTACAACACCTTTGGTCCTGAGTACCGCATGCTGATCATCGGTGCCGGCCAGTTGAGCGAGTACCTGGCCACCATGGCCCTTTTTTGCGGCTTTGCGGTCACCGTGTGCGACCCTCGCGAGGAATACAGCGGGGCTTGGGGTGTGGCGGGGGTGACGCTCACGCGTGAAATGCCCGACGATGTGGTGCAATCCTTCCGCCCAGATGCCCGCAGCTGCGTGGTGGCCCTCACCCATGACCCCAAGCTCGATGACCTGGCACTGCTGGAGGCCTTGCAATCCGAAGCCTTCTATGTAGGTGCGATCGGTTCAAGACGCAACAACCGTGCGCGCCACGCGCGCATGATCGAGCACTTCGGGCACACAAAAGACACGCTGGCCAACCTGCGCGGACCGATTGGCATCTATATTGGCAGCAAGATGCCTTCCGAAATTGCGGTGAGCGTGATGGCCGAAATTCTGGCTGTGAAAAATCGGGTGCCGTTGCCGCGTGATCTGGAAGTAGGACCCGCAAAAGATCAGCAAGAGATCGAGCACAACGACCCGGGCGTGGTGGTGTGTGCGGTCAAGACGCCTGCATCACCATCGACACAGTCTTGAGGCCCAGCACCGTGAGGATCAGCGAACCCGCCAGGTGCAGCACGGCGGTGAAGAGCGCCAGCGCATAACGCGAGGCCTGCAGCATGGCCACCACCTCGGCACTGAAGGAGGAGAAGGTGGTCAGCGCCCCCAGAAAGCCCGTGACCAGCGCCAGACGCCAGACCGGATCGAGTTGCGGCAGGGCTTGAAACACACCCACGCACACGCCAATGGCATAGCCCCCGATCAGGTTGGCTGCCAAGGTCCCCCAAGGTAACCAGCCCCCGGTGTTCAACCACAAGCCCAAGCCCCATCGTGCCAGCGCACCCAGACAGGCGCCGATGCAGATGGCGATGACCGAGGTCATATCACTTGTCCACGCCCATCACCAGGTCGGGCAAGTAGGTGACGATGGAGGGGAAGAGGGTGATGAGCGCAATGCACACCACCAGGCACCCAAAAAACGGCAGTGCAGCGCGAGCGATCACACTGCTGTCCTTGCCGGTCATGTTTTGCAGCACGAACAGGTTGAATCCCACCGGCGGGGTCACTTCGGCAATTTCCACCAGCAGCACGATGAAAATGCCAAACCAGATCAGATCAAAACCAGCCTTCTGGATCATGGGCAGCACCACCGCGCTGGTGAGCACGATCATGCTGATGCCATCCAGCGCCGTACCCAGCACCAGATAAATGACCGTCAGCATGGCGATGAGCATCAGGGGCGAGAGTTGCATGGCGCTGACCCACTCTGCCAGCTCGCGAGGAATGCCGGTGAAGGCCATGGTTTTGGTGAGAAAGGCCGCACCCGCCAGAATGAACATGATCATGCAACTGGTGCGCGCTGTGCCCATCAGGCCTTCGCGAAAGTTATCCCAGGTGAGGCTGCGGCTCCAGGCGGCCAGCGCCAATGAGCCCACCACCCCGTAAGCGGCGCATTCTGTGGCCGTGGCGTAGCCGGCAATCAGTACCCAGCAGATGAACACGATCAGCGCACCACAAGGAATGAGGCTACCGGATTGACGGATTTTCTGCAGAAAGCTGGAGGGCGGATCGGCCGCGGGCACTTGATCGGGGTGACGCAGACTCCACCACATGATGTAGCCGCTGAATAGCAGCATCAACAACAGCCCCGGCAGAAAACCCGCGAGAAAGATGCGGATGATGGACGCATCTGCCGCCACCGCATACACCACCATGGTGATGGAGGGGGGAATCAAAATACCCAGCGTGCCCGCGGTGGCCAGGGAGCCCAGCGCCAGTTGTTCGTTGTAGCCGCGGCGCATCAACTCGGGCAAGGCCACCTTGCTGATGGTGGCGCAGGTGGCCGCCGACGAGCCTGAGACCGACCCGAAAATGCCGCAACCCAGGATGGTGGTGTGCATCAGACGACCGGGCACCCGGTTGAGCCAGGGGCGCAGACCTTCAAACATCTCTTCACTCAGGCGGGTGCGAAACAGGATTTCACCCATCCAGATGAACAGGGGCAAAGCCGCCAACTCCCAGCTGGCGTTGCTTTCCCAGAAGGCTGAAAACAGGTTCTTGCCTGGTTGCGTGGTGGTGAAAAACGCTTGCCCCACCCAGCCGCAAATGGCCAGCGTCATGGCAATCCACACGCCGCCCGAGAGCAGCACCATCATCACCAACAGCAACAGGCCGCCTACGAGCAGGATGTCCATGCCGGCCTTTTATACGTCGGAGGAAAAGTCACCGCGCGCGTGGCGCTCTTGCACTTCGCGCACATAACTGGGCACTCCGCCACCCAGCACCAGGAAGAGTTCATCGACCAGGGCCAGCCACAGCAGCACAGAGCCGATGGCAAAGCTCAGTTGCGGAATCCACAAAGGAATGGGCAGCAGGCCCTGGGCGATGTCATTGAACTCCCAGCTCTCGTAGGTGAACAAGCAGGCCCACCAGGCGAGGTAACCCACCGCCAGGGTTCCCACCAGCAGGGACAGGATTTCGAGCGTGCGGCGAGCGCCCGCGGGCAGGGCATCCAGCAACAGGGTGACGCGGACAAAGTCGCCGTGCTTGAAGGCATGCGCCATGCTGAAAAAAGCTGCCGCTGCGCAGCACCAGGCCACCACGTCGTTGATAGCGCCGGTACGCAGACCGAACTCCCGCATCACGCTTTGCGCGATCATGAGCGCGCAGATCAGCACGATGAAGCCCGCGCCCACAGCGCCGGCAGCCAGGAAGATCCGGTCCAGCCAGCGACGCATTACTTCTTGGCCTTGGTAGCCGGTGCTGACTTATTGAAGGCGGTGATGATGGCGTCACCATCAGCACCCGCCTTCTTCTGCCAGTCGGCCAGCATCACCGCGCCCACTTGCTTCATATCGGCCATCAGCTTGGGCGAGGGGGTCATGATCTTCATGCCTTTTTCAGTCAAGGCCTTCTTGTAGAACACGTCCTTTTCCTCGCTGACTTTCCAACCGCGGGTCTCGGCTTCGGCGGCGGCCTTGTTCAAAGCGGCTTGGGTGGCAGGATCCAGGGCGTCGTAGGCCTTCTTATTCACGATGACGGCGTTCTTAGGGAGCCAGGCCTGCGTGTCATAGAAGTACTTCAGGCTCTCGTAGGTCTTGGTGTCAAAGCCGGTGGAGCCCGAGCTCATGTAGCTTTCGACCACGCCGGTGGCGAGGGCTTGGCTCAGTTCAGCGGCCTGGATCGTGACGGGCTGTGCGCCGATGAGTTCGGCGATTTTGGCGGTGGCTGGGCTGTAGGCCCGCCATTTGATGCCGCGAAGGTCAGCCACCGAACCGATCTCCTTCTTGGTGAAGATGCCTTGAGGCGGCCAGGCGACGGCAAACAACAGTTTCATGCCCTGGTTGCCCAGCAGTTTGTCGAGCACTGGCTTTTGCGCGTCATAGAGACGGCGTGACTCGGTGTAGGACGTGGCCAGGAAGGGCACACCATCCGCGCCGTAAATGGGGTTCTCGTTTTCAAAATTGACCAGCAGCACTTCACCGATCTGGGCTTGACCCCCTTGCACGGCGCGCTTGATTTCGTTGGCTTTGAAGAGGGAGGCGTTGGCGTGCACCGTGATCTTGAGTTTGCCGGCCGTGGCTTTGTCCACGTCGTTGGCAAATTGCACCAGGTTTTCAGAGTGGAAATTGGTGGCGGCATAGGCGGCCGGCAAATCCCATTTGGTCTGGGCATAGGCGCTGGTCAGGCTGAGGCTCAGGGCGGCCAGGCCCAGGGAGAGGTCACGACGTTTCATACAAGGAACTCCGTTCAGATCAAAGGCACACCCGGCGAGCCAGGTGCGAGGTGATGTCTGGCACTTGCCAAGCCCCAACTATAGCGGGTCAGTCCCTCGACACCCGAGCAGTAGAGGCGACAAAGGGCGCCTGCTGAATTCGGGCCCCTTGACGACTCAAGCGCCAGGCGGTGGGCTCCCGCACACCCTTGACCCGACGCATGAAGTCGGCCCAGTCCTGGAAGGGGTGCTCGGCCCTGGCCTGCATCACCCGGGCGGTGAAAGCCGGGCCGAAGCCCGTGAGCCCATCCAGCTCGGCCTCGGTGGCTGCATTGAGGTCGAGCCCCAGGGCTGCCCCGGCTTGCCATAACCCGCAACACAGGATCACCGTGCGGGCCATGCGCCCCCAGGGAATCGCTGGAGAAGGCTCATTGGGGGCGACCTCAGTCAGTGTGCCAAGCTGGGAATGGAAAACATCGAGATGGGCGAGGTCTGACCCATTGGGTCGAACCGGGGGGCGGGGTGTCGGCATGAGAGGGCTCCGTTCAAAACCCTCATTGCACCCGCTTGGACACGCGGGGGGTGTGAGTACCGCTTACACGGCCAGTGCCTGCATGTACTGCGTCACACCCGAGGTCACATCTGCAAAGACATGGTCGCAGCCCGCTGCGCGCAAGGCGCTCAGGTCGGCCTGGGTGTAGCACTGGTACTTGCCGCGAAGGGCGTCGGGGAAGGGGATGTAGACGATCAGCCCTTGCGAGACGGCTTGTGCCAGGGTGAGCGTGCCTTGGCCCTGGCGCTGACGCTCGGCGTTCACCACCGCCAGTGCCACGTCGTTGAAGGGTTGCGCGCGGCCACTGCCCAGGTTGAACAAGCCGCGTGCCTGCGGGTGGTCAAAGAACCACAGGTTGACCGCCACCACGTCGTCCACAAAGACAAAGTCACGCTGTTGCTCGCCCGCGGCATAGCCACCGTATTCACCAAAGAGCTTGACGCGGCCTTCCTGTCGAAACTGGTGATGCTGATGAAAGGCCACGCTGGCCATGCGACCCTTGTGCTGCTCGCGCGGGCCATACACGTTGAAGTAGCGAAAGCCCACCAGTTGGTGAGCGCTGCGCTCAAACGCGTGGCCGCAGCGTTGACGCATGCGCTGGTCGAACAGCAGTTTGGAGTAGCCATACACGTTGAGCGGCGACTCGAATTCCGGAGATTCTCGAAACACCTCGGAGCCGCCGTAGGTGGCGGCCGAGGAGGCGTACAGCAGTCGTGAACCGTGGCGCTGGCAGGCCTCGAACAATTCGCTGGTGAGGGTGTAGTTGTTCTCCATCATGTAGCGACCATTGGTTTCCATGGTGTCGCTACAAGCACCTTCGTGAAACACTGCTTCAACATCGCCGTAGGCACGATCGGCAAAACGGGAATAAAACACGCGGTGGTCGATGTAGTCAGCAATGCGCAGATCGGCCAGGTTGCGAAACTTGTCGCCATCGGTCAGATCGTCCACCGCGAGGATGTCGTCTATGCCGCGGGCATTCAAGCCCTTGATGAGGTTGCTGCCAATGAAGCCGGCCGCGCCGGTGACCACGATGCTCATGCAAACAACTCCTGGTAAGAGACGGTGGCGGTCCCGAATTTACCCACCACGATACCACCGGCCCGGTTGGCCCACGGCATGGCCTCCCGCAGGCTCATGCCAGCGGCCAGCAGGGCCGCCATGGTGGCAATGACCGTGTCGCCGGCACCAGTGACATCAAACACCTCGCGGGCCTGCGCTTCCACATGGGTGGAACCTTGTGCGTCAAAGAGTGTCATGCCCTCTTCGCTGCGGGTGAGCAGCAGGGCGTCGAGTTCGAGTTCCTGGCGCAGCGCCTGGGCTTTGCGTTGAAGATCGTCCTCGTCAGACCAGCGGCCAACGACATCTTGCAATTCAGCCCGGTTGGGCGTGATGACGGTAGCCCCGCGGTAGCGTGAGTAGTCAGAACCCTTGGGGTCGATCAGGACGGGGCGGCGATGCGCGCGTGCTGAAGCAATCATGTCGGCCACGTGGGCCAGACCCCCTTTGCCGTAATCAGAGAACAGCACGGCCTGGTGTTGGTCTATCAGCGCGTTGAACTGGTCAGTTTGCGTCGCGAGCAATTCGCGCTGGGGCGCGTTCTCGAAATCGGCACGGATGAGTTGTTGCTGGCGCCCGATGATGCGCAGCTTGACCGTGGTCTTGAGTTGCTCATCACGACCCAGGCATGGGGTGATGCCAGTGCGTTCAATCAATCGCTCCAGCGTGTGGCTGGCTTCGTCATTGCCCACCATGCTCAGCAGCGTGCAGGGGGCACCCAGGCTCACCACGTTGTAGGCCACGTTGGCACTCCCGCCCAGTCGCTCTTCCTCGCGCGTGACGCGCACCACGGGCACAGGTGCCTCCGGACTGATGCGCTCCACCGAGCCGTACCAGTAGCGGTCGAGCATGACATCGCCCACCACCAGGACACGACCTTGCTGAAGTTGGGCCAGCGCAATAGGTTTCATAGTTCTTCGATTCGTCGGGGCGGATAGCTGTCCCAGTTTTGACAACCGGGACATTGCCAGAAATGCTGCTGGGCCTCAAAGCCACAGGCGGCACAGCGGTAGCGTTGCAGGGGTTTGACCGCACGGTCCAGCGCGCGTTCGAAGGCGGCGCGATGCTGCTCGTGCGTCAGCGTCTCATGGCGGATCCAGCGCGATGCGGCCGACAGCGAAGGCTCTCGCTCGAGGTGCTGGGCATAGCGCTCAGCCGGGTTCAGCCCCTGAGGGCTCGGGACCTGGGCTTCGAGATGGATCAGGGCCTCCAGCACATCGAGGGAGCCGGCTTGCTGGTACTGCTCGTGCAGCAGTTGAATCGCTTCTTCTGTTCGGTGCAGTTGCACGGCCAAGGTCGCGAGTTGGCTGGCCATGAGGGGGACCGCAGATGGGACGGCACGCGCCGCTTGGAACAGGGTCTCGAGCGCCTGCGCGGGTTGTTGCACTTGTTGCAGGCTGGCCAAGGACAGGTAGGCATGTGCATTGCTCGGCGCCAACTGCATGGCTTGTCGATACAGGGCCTCGGCAGCGGTGGGATCGCTCGAGACCAGGCCGGCCGCTTGCTCACTGAGGTAATGCGCATGGCGCACATCGAAGTTGCCCTGGCCGCTCTGACTGAGTTGAGCGGCCATGTCGGCGGCGTGCAGCCAGTCGCGTGAGCGCTCATAAATGCCTAGCAGCGCAATGCGGGCCTGGGTGGCATGGGCCGAGTGGTTGAGTTGGCGCAAGCTTTCTTCGGCCCGGTCCAAGAGGCCTGCCTTGAGAAAGTCCAGCGCCAGCGCGTAGCGTGCACGGTCGTGGTCGGCTGCGCTCAGATCGCCGCGCGACAGCAGATGCTGGTGCACCCGAACCGCCCGCTCGAACTCGCCACGGCGGCGAAACAGGTTGCCCAGGGCAAAGTGCAACTCGGAGGTGTCAGGGTCTTGCTGAACGGCTTCGATGAACGCGTCAATGGCTTGGTCTTGCTGCTCGTTCAGCAGATGGTTCAAGCCCTTGAAATACGCCTTGGGGTTCTGCCGGTTTTCCAGGCGCAGTTGACGCAAATCGAGTCGGGAGGCCATCCACCCCAGACCAAAGGCCAGCGGCATGCCCAGCAGAATCCAACCCAGGTCAAACTCCATGGCTGGGGTCCACCGTTGAAGTCCCCGAGGCGGGTGGGGTGGGGAGCGGCGTGACTGGTGTGGGGCCAGGAGGGCTTTCTGCCTGCGACTGGGCCTGAGCCTGTCGGGCCACCTTGTGCTGACGCCACCAGCGCGGCACCATGCCTAGCACGCCCACGGCAACACCACAGGTGAAGGCGGCCAGCACCACCAGCACCAAGGGCGCGCGCCACTGGGTACCGAAAAAGAAATGCACAACGGCATCGTCCTGGTTGTTCAGGGCGAAGGCGAACAAGGTAAAAAAAATGGCCGCTTTCAGTATCCACTGAAGCAGCCACATGAGGTTTTTCAAGCCATCTCCTCAGTGACCAACCGATTTTAAGCCGGTCATGAGGGAGCAAGCGTGGGACCGAACAATCAGCTCCCCGCCACCTTTCGCGCAGGCGCCGTGACCGAGGTGGTCGAGGCAGGCATCAACTCGCGGGTGCGTGTGTCCACGGCTTCGCGCAGGGCTTTGCCCGGCTTGAAGTGCGGCACATGCTTTTCCGGAATGGCCACGCTCTCGCCCGAACGGGGGTTGCGACCCATGCGGGGAGGGCGGCGGTTGATCGAAAAAGTGCCAAAACCTCGCAGCTCGATACGGTGTCCGCGCACCAGGGCCTCGCTCATGGCATCGAGCAAGGTCTTGACGGCGTACTCCGCGTCGCGGTGGGTGAGCTGGCCGAAACGGGCGGCCAGCTCTTCAACCAGATCACTGCGGGTCATGGCGCTCAGTCCGCCGATCAGTTCTCGTTGTTGTCCAGCTTGGCGCGCAGCAGGGCGCCCAGGCTGGTGGTGCCAGCGTTCTGAGCCGCTTGCTGGTTCAGGGAAGCCATGGCCTCTTGCTGGTCAGCAGCGTCTTTGGCCTTGATGGACAACTGGATGTTGCGGGTCTTGCGGTCCACGTTGACGATCACGGTGGTGACCTCATCGCCTTCCTTGAGCACGCTGCGGGCGTCTTCCACGCGGTCGCGAGAAATCTCGCTGACACGCAGGTAACCCACAATGTCTTCACCCAGGTCGATCTCGGCGCCCTTGGCATCCACGGTCTTGACCTTGCCGGTGACGGTCTGGCCCTTGTCGTTGATCGACACGAAGGTGGTGAAAGGATCGGCATCGAGTTGCTTGATACCCAGAGAAATGCGCTCGCGGTCCACGTCGACGGCCAACACGATGGCGTCGACTTCCTGGCCCTTTTTGTAGTTGCGCACGGCAGCTTCGCCCGTTTCGTTCCAGGACAGGTCGGACAGGTGCACCAGGCCGTCGATACCGGCAGCCAGGCCGACGAACACGCCAAAGTCGGTGATGGACTTGATGGGGCCCTTGACGCGATCGCCGCGCTTGGTGTTTTGAGCAAACTCTTGCCAGGGGTTGGCACGGCACTGCTTCATGCCCAGAGAAATACGACGCTTGTCTTCGTCGATCTCGAGCACCATGACCTCGACTTCCTCGCCCAGAGAGACGATCTTGTTGGGGGCCACGTTCTTGTTGGTCCAGTCCATTTCGGAGACGTGCACCAGGCCTTCGATGCCGGGCTCGAGCTCAACAAATGCGCCGTAGTCGGCGATGTTGGTGATCTTGCCGAACATGCGGGTGCCTTGCGGGTAGCGACGCGACACGCCCATCCAGGGATCGTCGCCCATTTGCTTGAGGCCCAAAGACACGCGGTTTTTCTCGGTGTCGAACTTGAGGATCTTGGCGGTGATTTCCTGACCGGCCGTGACCACTTCGCTGGGGTGACGGACACGGCGCCAGGCCATGTCGGTGATGTGCAGCAAACCGTCGATGCCACCGAGGTCCACGAACGCACCGTACTCGGTGATGTTCTTGACCACGCCGTTGACGATGGAGCCTTCTTTCAGGGTTTCCATGAGCTTGGCGCGCTCTTCGCCCATGGAGGCTTCCACCACGGCGCGGCGGCTCAGCACCACGTTGTTGCGCTTGCGGTCGAGCTTGATGACCTTGAATTCCATGGTCTTGTTCTCGAAGGGCGACAGGTCCTTGATGGGACGGGTGTCGATCAGCGAGCCAGGCAGGAAGGCACGAATGCCGTTGACCAGCACGGTCAGGCCACCCTTGACCTTACCGCTGGTGGTGCCGGTGACAAATTCGCCGGACTCGAGCGCTTTCTCGAGCGCCAGCCACGAAGCCAGACGCTTGGCGGTGTCGCGTGACAGGATGGTGTCGCCATAGCCGTTTTCGACACTGCCGATGGCCACGGACACGAAGTCGCCGGCCTGGACTTCGATCTCGCCCTGGTCGTTCTTGAATTCTTCAATGGGGACATACGCCTCGGACTTGAGGCCGGCGTTCACAACCACGTGGTTGTGCTCGACGCGGACCACTTCAGCAGTGATCACTTCACCCGTGCGCATTTCGGAGCGCTTGAGCGATTCTTCAAACAGGGCGGCAAAAGATTCAGACATGAAATTTCCTTGTTCCGACGACGGGAAAGACCCGTGCACCATTGCACGAGACGTGGGCCTGACGACGGCTGGGGGTGCGGCAAAGCCGCGGTTTTAGTTGTGGATCCACACCGCCATGGCGCATGCAGCGCGGGAGGGAGCGTTGTGGGCCTGTGCAGCCCCGGGTCAGAAGGGCTGCCTGCCTTGCCACCAGGACAACACCTGCTCCACCGAAGCTTCGATGGAGAGGCTGGAGTTGTCCAGCATCAAGGCATCCTGTGCTGGCACCAGGGGGGCAACGCTGCGATTGCGGTCGCGGGCGTCACGCGCCTCCAGGTCAGCACGAAGATCTTCTAGTTTAACCGAAAAACCCTTTGAAATCAGTTGCTTATGGCGTCTTTCTGCCCGTTCGGCGGCGCCGGCGGTCAAAAACACCTTCAACGGGGCCTGCGGAAAGATCACGGTGCCCATGTCGCGGCCATCGGCCACCAGGCCCGGCAGGCGACAAAAACTGTGCTGCAGCTCGACCAGCGCCGCCCGCACGGCGGGCAAGGCCGACACCTGGGAGGCGTTCATGCCCGCCTCTTCGGTGCGAATGGCCTCACTCACATCCACCTGATCCAGCCAGATCTGTTCGCCGTCAAAACGCACCGGCAGGGTGCGCGCCAGGTCAGCGATGCGGTTTTCGTTCGCAGTGTCCAGCGTCAACCCGGCTTGCACAGCTGCCAGCCCGGTCAGGCGGTACAACGCACCGGAATCCAGGTAGTGGTAGCCCAGCGCCTGCGCCAGGCGCGAGGCCAAGGTACCCTTGCCCGAGGCCGTGGGCCCGTCAATGCACAGCACGGGCACGCGGCCCGGCCGAGGGGTGGTCACGCTGAACAGGGTTTCAAAGTAGTCCGGAAAGGTCTTGGCCACACAGCCTGGGTCTTCGAGGCGCACCGGCACCGCATCGGGATTGAATGCCGCCAACGAAAAGCACATGGCCACGCGGTGGTCGTCGTAGGTGTGCAGGCGGGCAGCGCGCCACTGGCCTGCTGGCAATGGGTGCACGCGAATCCAGTCCTGGCCCTCGTCCACCGTGGCGCCGAGCTTGCGGCATTCGATGGCCATGGCGGTGATGCGGTCGGTTTCTTTCACGCGCCAACTGCCGATATTGCGCAGGGTCGTGGGGCCATTGGCATACAAGGCCATCACAGCCAGCGTCATGGCGGCATCGGGAATGTGGTTGCAGTCCAGGTCAATCGACTTCAAGGGCCAGGCGCCGCGGCGCACCTCCAGCCAGTTGGGGCCGCTCGTGATCTGAGCGCCCATGGCTTGCGCGGCGTCCATGAAGCGGATGTCGCCCTGGATGGAATCGGCCCCCACACCATGGATGCGAATGCCGCGCTCAGAGGCCAACGCCCCCAGTGCGATGAAGTAACTGGCAGAGGAAGCATCGGCTTCCACATGAATCTCGCCGGGTGACCGGTACTGACTGCCTTGTGGCAACGTGAACCGTTCCCAGCCCTCACGCTGAACCTCAATGCCATAGCGGGCCAGCAAGTTGAGCGTGATGTCGATGTAAGGCTTGGAGATCAGTTCGCCCACCACCTCAATGGTGATGGCTTGCTGGGCGGTGGCCAGTGGCAAGGCCATCAGCAGCGCCGTCAGAAACTGGCTGGAGACATCGCCCCGCACCTGAATGGGATGCGGGATGTTTAGCGTGGGCTGACCAATGCGCAGGGGCGGGTAGCCGTCGACGCCCAGGTACTCCACCTGGCAACCCATTTGTCGCAACCCGTCTACCAGATCGCCAATCGGGCGCTCATGCATGCGCGGGACACCTTGCAAGGTGTAGTCGCCACCCAGCACCGCCAGCGCGGCCGTGAGGGGGCGCATGGCTGTGCCAGCGTTGCCCATGAAGAGTGTCAGCGGGTCTTGGTGCGCCGTGCGACCACCCAGGCCCTTCACGGAGACGCTCGTGCCTTGTACGTCCACGCCGCAGCCCAGTTGTCGCAGGGCTTGCAGCATCACCCGCGTGTCATCCGAATCGAGCAGGTCGTGGATATGGGTCGTGCCCGCACACAGGGCGGACAGCAGCAGCACCCGGTTGGAAATACTTTTAGAACCGGGCAACGTGACTGGTCCGTTGGCGTGGTCCAACGGGGGCACGTCGAGGAAGGCGGTGGCGTACATGGCCTAAGGCTTGAAGTCGTCTGTCTGGCTCGAGAGGGCCGTGGGTGTCGAGGCCTGACCCGCCGGTCCTGGCCAGGCTGCACGAGCATCACGCGCCCGCGACACCGCATGCTCCAGCGCCGCCGTATCCGAGCGTTCTATCGCATGCTCGAGTTGCTCCAGTGCCTGTCGAAACAAACGCGACTGGCGCAAGACCTCCGTGCGATTGCTCAGCAAAATATCGCGCCACACCGCCGGGTCGCTCGCTGCAATGCGCGAGAAGTCGCGAAAGCCAGGCCCTGCAACCGCCAAGAAGTCTGCGCCGTGGTCCTGGTCGATCAGGGCATGCATGGCGGCAAAGGCGATCACGTGCGGCAGATGGCTGACAGCCGCCAGCGCGGCATCATGGTGGGTCGGGTCCATCGCGATGACCTGGCTCCCCACGGCTTGCCAGAGTTGGCGCGCACGATCAATCTGGGTGGGGGTGTTGGTGGACAGGGGCGTGAGGATGGTGATGCGCTGTTGGTACAAGGCGGCGTCCGCGTGGTCAATGCCCGACAACTCCTTGCCGGCAATGGGGTGTGCGGGTAAAAACTGGCTGATGTGTGAACCCAGTGCCTGCTGGGCTGCCGCAATCACGTCGCCCTTGGTAGAGCCCACGTCCATCAACAACGCGTCGGGGGCCAGATGGTCCCGAATATCTTGCAAGCAGCGTTGCGTCGAGCGTACCGGTACACCCAGCAACACCACGTCACTGCCCTGCGCGGCTTGCGCGGCGGTGTCGGCGCGCTGATCGATGATGCCCAATTCCAGGGCACGGCGTGTGGTGCGCTCGGACGGGCTGAAGGCCACCACGCGCTCGACCAGCCCCGCCTGGCGCAAGGCCAGCGCAAACGAGCCGGCCATGAGGCCACAGCCCACCAGTCCCAGTTGGCGAATCATTCGCTCACCGGGTAGGAGCCCAGCACCTTGTAGAAGGCACACAGGCTTTGCAACTCTTGCAAGGCTGAGGCCACATGCGGCTGGGTGATGTGGCCCTGGATGTCAATGTAGAAGTAGTACTCCCACTGTCCCGACTTGGCCGGACGCGATTCAAAGCGTGTCATGGACACACCGTGGCGCTTCAAGGGCACCAGCAGGTCATGTACAGCACCCGGACGGTTGGGCACCGACACCACCAGGCTGGTGCAGTCCTTGCCCGAGGCGGGCGGTGTGGCCAGGGTCTGCGGCAGGCAGATGACCGAAAAACGCGTGCGGTTGTAGGCCTCGTCCTGAATGGCATGGGCCACGATGTGCAAACCGAATTGACTCGCTGCACGTTCGCTGGCAATACCTGCCCACGTGGGGTTGCTGGCTGCCAACCGTGCGCCCTCGGCATTGCTGGACACAGCACGACGCTCGACATTGGGCAGGTGTTGCGACAGCCAGCCCTGACATTGCGCCAGGGCCTGGGGATGTGCCAGCACCACCTCGATGCCTTCGGTGGTATTGCTTTGGCGCAATAGGTTGTGGCGGACCAGCAGGCTGACTTCGCCAATCACGTGAACGGGAGAGCGCAGGAACAAATCGAGAGAACGGGCCACGACGCCTTCGGTGGAGTTTTCCACGCCCACCACACCATATTGCGCGGTGCCAGCTGCCGTGGCGTGAAACACCTCGTCAAAGTTGGCGCAGTAGGTGAAATCAGCCGCACTGCCAAAGAACTCGATGGCGGCTTGCTCACAGAAGGTGCCTTGCGGCCCCAACACTGCCACCCGCTGCGGTGCTTCCAGCGCCAAACAGGCCGACATGATTTCCCGCCAGATGCTGGCCACATGACGGTTGAGCAGCGGGCCCGGGTTGGCCTTCTCGATGTTGTGGATGACCTGGGCCACGCGATCCGGGCGGAAGAACGCCGACCCTTCCTTGCGCTTGATCTCGCCCACCTGTTCGGCCACATGGGCACGTTCATTGAGCAGTTGCAGCAACTGCTTGTCCAGCGAGTCGATTTGCTGGCGCAGCACGGCCAGATCGGCCGACTGTTGAGGCTGGGTCATGCTTGTGCCTTTTCGAAATCGTGCAGGTACTCCACCAGCGCTTGCACACCTTCCAGGGGCATCGCGTTATAGAGGCTGGCGCGCATGCCGCCCACGGATTTATGGCCCTTGAGTTGCAGCAGGCCGCGCGCCTTGGCGCCTTCGAGGAACGCCGCGTTGCGCGGATGGGTGGCATCGAGCAAGGGTTGACCATCGTCACCCCGCAGGAAGAAGGGGATGTTCATGCGCGAGCGACAACCGACGTCAACTTGGTTGACATAGAGCTGCGAGTTGTCTATGCAGTGGTAGAGCAAGGCTGCCTTGGCGATGTTGCGTTGCTCCAGAGCCGCCACGCCACTCAAGTGGCCTTCCTGCTGGCGCGCAATCCACTGGAAGGTCAGGCCAGCCATGTAGATGCCGTAGGTGGGCGGGGTGTTGTACATCGAGTCGTGGTCGGCCACCAGCTTGTAGTCGAAGGCGCTGGGGCACGCGGGCAAGGCATGGCCCAGCAGGTCTTCGCGGACCACCACCAGGGTCACGCCGGCCGGACCGATGTTTTTTTGTGCGCCACCAAAGGCCAGGCCCACACGCGACCAGTCGACCGGACGCGACAGCACGTGCGAGGAAAAATCGATCACCAGTGGCGCGTTCGAGCCCAGCGCCTTCACGTCGGGCAGGGTGTGGCACTCCACGCCATGAATGGTTTCGTTGGTGCACAGATGCACATATTGTGCGTGGGCATCCAGTTGCCAGCTGGACGCAGCGGGCAAGGACTTGAAGCCACTGGACTGGCTGCTGGCGGCCACCTTCGTGGTGCAGTAGCGAGCGGCTTCCTTGAGCGACTTCTGGCTCCAACTGCCGCTGACCACGAAGTCCGCCACGCCACCCCGGCTCAGGTTGAGGGGGACGATGGCATTTTCTGCAATGCCACCGCCTTGCATGAACAGAATCTTGAAATGCGAGGGCACCTGCAGCAGGGTGCGAAAGTCGGATTCGGCCTGCTCGTAAATCGAGATGAATTCTTTGCCGCGGTGGCTCATCTCCATCACGCCCATGCCACTGCCATGCCAGTCGGTCATCTCGGCCGCCGCTTGCTGCAGTACCTCCAAGGGCATGGCGGCTGGGCCGGCGGAGAAATTGAACGCGCGCGTCATGCGTGGCTTACTCCTGCGCAGGGGCCTCGTCACCGGCGTCGTCATCAGCGGGTGCCGCTGCGTCGTTTTCCACGATGCGTTGCAGGCCGCTCAGTTGGGAGCCTTCGTCCAGCGAGATCAGCGTCACGCCTTGTGTGGCACGGCCCAGCTCGCGGATTTCTGAAACCCGTGTGCGCACCAGCACACCTCGGTCGGTGATCAGCATGATCTCGTCGTCCGCGTGCACCAGCGTGGCGGCCACCACCTTGCCGTTGCGCTCGGATTGCTGAATGGCAATCATGCCCTTGGTGCCGCGACCATGGCGCGTGTACTCGGTGATGGAAGTGCGCTTGCCGTAGCCGTTTTGCGTGGCGGTGAGCACACTTTGCTGCTCATCTTCGGCCACCAGCATGGCGATCACGCTTTGGCCGTCTTCCAGCATCATGCCGCGCACGCCGCGGGCATTTCGGCCCATGGGGCGCACGTCGTTTTCGTCAAAGCGAACGGCCTTGCCGCCGTCCGAGAACAGCATCACGTCGTGCTTGCCGTCGGTGAGTGCTGCACCAATCAGGTAGTCGCCCTCGTCCAGATCCACGGCAATGATGCCGGCCTTGCGTGGGTTGGAAAACTCGGAGAGCGAGGTCTTCTTGACCGTGCCCATGGAGGTGCCCATGAAGATGTAGTGATCGTCTGGGAAGCTGCGGAACTCGCCGGTGAGGGGCAACACCACGTTGATCTTCTCACCTTCGGCCAGCGGGAACATGTTGACAATGGGGCGGCCACGCGAGCCGCGTGATCCGGCCGGCACTTCCCACACCTTGAGCCAGTACAGGCGGCCACGGTTGGAGAAGCACAGAATGTAGTCGTGCGTGTTGGCGATGAAGAGCTGGTCGATCCAGTCATCTTCTTTGGTGGTGGTGGCCTGCTTGCCGCGTCCCCCACGCTTTTGCGCGCGGTATTCAGACAAGGGTTGGCTCTTGATGTAGCCCGAATGCGAGAGCGTCACCACCATGTCGGTGGGGGTGATCAGGTCTTCGGTGGCCAGGTCTTGCGCGTTGTGCTCTACCACGCTTCTACGTGCACCCAACTTGGTCTGCCCGAACTCCTGCTTGATGGCGGCGAGTTCGTCGCCAATGATGGTGGACACACGAGAGGGCTTGGCGAGGATGTCGAGCAAATCGTCGATCTCGGCCATCACCTCTTTGTATTCGTTGACGATCTTGTCCTGCTCCAAGCCGGTCAGGCGCTGCAAACGCATTTGCAGAATTTCCTGCGCCTGCGTGTCGCTCAGGCGGTACAGGCCGTCGGTACCCAGACCGTACTGGCGCTCTAGGCCATCGGGGCGGTAATCGTCGGCATTCACCACGCCGCCGTCTGCGCGTGCACGGGTGAGCATCTGACGCACCATCTGGCTGTCCCACGGACGGTTCATCAGCTCGGCTTTGGCCACCGGCGGGGTGGGGGCGTTGCGGATGATGGCGATGAAGTCGTCGATGTTGGCCAGCGCAACGGCGAGGCCTTCCAGCACGTGACCACGCTCACGTGCCTTGCGCAGCGTGAAGATGGTGCGGCGTGTGACCACTTCGCGGCGGTGCTGCAGGAAGATGTCGATCAGATCCTTCAGGTTGCACAACTTGGGTTGGCCGTTGACCAGCGCCACCATGTTGATGCCGAAGGTGTCCTGCAACTGCGTCATCTTGTACAGGTTGTTGAGCACCACCTCGGGCACTTCACCGCGCTTGAGTTCAATGACCAGACGCATGCCCGATTTGTCGGACTCGTCCTGGATATGGCTGATGCCTTCGATCTTTTTCTCGTGCACCAACTCGGCCATGCGCTCTTGCAGCGTCTTCTTGTTGACCTGGTAGGGCAGTTCATCAACGATGATGGCCTGACGCTGGCCCTTGTCGATGTCTTCGAAATGGCACTTGGCGCGCATGACCACGCGGCCTCGGCCCGTGCGGTACCCATCACGCACACCTTCCATGCCGTAGATGATGCCAGCGGTGGGGAAGTCGGGCGCAGGCACGATCTCCATCAACTGGTCCACGCTGGCCTCAGGATTGGCCAGCAAATGCAGGCATGCATCGACCACTTCATTGAGGTTGTGCGGCGGTATGTTGGTGGCCATGCCCACCGCGATACCGGCCGATCCGTTCACCAGCAGGTTGGGCAGGCGGCTGGGCAGCACCAAGGGCTCTTGCTCGGAGCCATCGTAGTTGGGACCGAAATCTACAGTTTCCTTGTCGATGTCGCCCAACATTTCATGGGCAATCTTGGCCAGGCGGATCTCGGTGTATCGCATGGCCGCGGCGTTGTCGCCGTCGACCGAGCCGAAGTTGCCCTGACCATCCACCAACATGTGGCGCAGCGAAAAATCCTGCGCCATGCGCACAATGGTGTCGTACACCGCGCTGTCGCCGTGCGGGTGGTACTTGCCAATCACGTCGCCCACAATACGGGCAGACTTTTTGTAGGGTCGGTTCCAGTCGTTGTTCAACTCGTGCATGGCAAACAGCACGCGTCGATGCACGGGTTTGAGGCCGTCACGGGCATCGGGCAAGGCCCGTCCCACGATCACGCTCATGGCGTAATCGAGGTAGCTGCGCCGCATCTCCTCCTCGAGGCTGATGGGCAATGTCTCTTTGGCGAATTGGGTCATGAAGGGGACCGATTTGCAGGTAAACCTTTGATTCTAGGCGCTCAGGTGATTCCTAAAATTGTGGCGGACATACAACAATGTGCGGATGTCTGGACGGGATAGCACCCTGTGGGGCATCCCTGACGGGCGATCACTTTTCTGTGTGGCACAATAACCCCTGAATCAGAGGATTTGCTTAATTCCATTAGGCAAGTTTGTTTTGGAGCTTGAGCTCCCGTTCTTATGTCCCCCAGAGGAGTAACATGAAACAACTCAAAAAACTGGCAACATTCCTGGCTGTAGCCACTGTGGTCACCGTCGCAGGTGCTCAAGAAGTCAACAACTGGCGCAATGCCAGCGGCGAAGTCTGGAAAAACGCATTCGGCCAGTGCTGGAGAAACGCTTCCTGGACCCCTGCCA
>RFTK01000320.1 GCA_009923505.1 Betaproteobacteria bacterium | reverse complement strand
CAAACTCCAACAAACACTCCAACTCAATCACAAACTCCAACAAACACTCCAACTGCTAGTGAGACACCAACTAACACACCAACCCCTTCTGTGACTGCAAGTCAAGGCTCTACGCCAACACCAACTGAAAGTCCAACACCAACACCATCAATAACTCCTTCTCAAACTCCGAGCGAAACTCCGACTCAAACACCGAGTGTTACACCTACATTAACGCCATCAAACACACCGTCACAAACACCAACATTAACTCCAACGCAAACTGAAACACCTACTCAAACTCCAAGTGTGACACCTACCTTGACACCAACAAACACAGCATCACAAACACCAACACCAAGTGAAACACCAACGCAGACTCCAAGTGAAACACCAACACAGACTCCAACTCCATCTGAGACTGCTACACAGACACCAACTCCAAGCGAAACACCAACTCAAACTCCTTCAGGTACACCAACTCCTACACCAACTAACCAACCTTTACCTGCATACTTATTCATTGAACCAACTTCCGCTAATACACAATTTGCTGGATGGATGGCATCACAAGGGTCACCAAGTGTATTCAGAGGATTCTCTAATGGATTTGCACTATCAACTAACCCTGTGACATTCAATCAACAAATGAATATCTACATTCAATACTCAGGATGGGGTGGAAATGCTCCAGCAGTTGGAACAGGTATTACTTCATCCGTTAGTGGAGGAAATGACGCATATGGTAATCCGATTACAGCATATCTATTCCAAACTTACAAAGTTGATGCGGGAACAGTTGCAGGAAATGCATGGTATACATGGATTATACCAACAGGTTCTACCAACGGACAGAAATTAAGTCAAATCGGATTTAACAATGCAAGTAATCCAAATGCGCTTACCGCAGCGAATGTTCAGTCTTCAGTTTACAACTTAACTGTGACTACAACGGGTTCAACATTACCAATAGGTGTCTATAGAGTTTACACAACATATACTAATCCAACAATGAGATTCAATGGAAGTGTGAATGA
>RFTK01000319.1 GCA_009923505.1 Betaproteobacteria bacterium | reverse complement strand
CGTTGATGGTTTTGACGCTGGCGGGAACCAGGGGGCCAATGGCAAAGCCGAAATCGAACACGCAACCCAGTGAGACCGGCGTGACATCGGCCACCGGGTCATAGGGCAGCTTGCTGAAGATGTGCGGGTAAATGGAGAACATCGAGGTGGGCGACTGCAGCAGCACCGACCCATCGGCCGGCTGGGTCTTGACAAACTGGATGGCGATTTGCCCGCCTGCGCCCGTCTTGTTTTCCACCACGGCGTTGGTGGCGTACGACCCCGTGAGTCGGGCGGCGATGCGGCGGCACAGGTTGTCGGAGGTGCCGCCGGGGGGGAAGCCCGTGACAACCTTCAGGCTCTCGGTGGCCACTTGCGCCATGACGGCGTCGCCCACTGAGGCGAGCAGGGCTGAGGCGGAGGTGGCTTGAACAAATCGACGGCGGTTGATGCTCATGAGATCTCCTGTGGACATGGGAGTGAAAAATCGTGGGGCCAGTGTAGCGTCAGCCGACAAGATGACAACGGGGATAACACGGGTGCTTGTAAGATGGGCCTCAGGATTTTTAAGCCCCCGTCACCGGTTATGCAACACGCGCCCACGCTAGAGATTCAAGGCCCTATCGCCACCCTGTGCTTGCAGCGTCCTGCCTCGGCCAACAAGATCACCCCGGATGATTTGGCCGTTCTGCGGCACCATGTGGATACCGTGAACCGGACCGAGTCGGTGCTGCTTCTGGTGCTGCGCAGCACCGGCAAGCACTTTTGCGCCGGCTATGACATCGCCCAGGTCAGTGGTAGCCAGACCGAGGGACAAGGCTTTGGCGACATGGTTGATGCCATTGAGAACTGCCGAGCCGTGACATTGGCTGTGGTGCAGGGGGGGGTGTATGGCGGCGCCACCGACATGGTGCTGGCATGCGACTTCCGGATGGGTTCGCACACCATCGAGATGTTCATGCCAGCGGCTCGCCTGGGGCTGCATTACTACCTGAGCGGCCTGGAACGCTACGTGTCTCGCCTGGGCGTGGACATGGCCAA
>RFTK01000318.1 GCA_009923505.1 Betaproteobacteria bacterium | reverse complement strand
GCGGGCCGTCGGTGCGCGGGGGGCGGGATGAACAGCAAGCCCACCTTGACACCCTCGGGCACCCTGGCCGGCTTGCCCCCGAACCACGAGCAGCGGGGTATTTCGGCGCGGGCACCGGCCGAGCCGAAGGTGGCGTGGTGGCCTTCCTTGATGAGCTCGCTCTTACCCATCTTGGTCGGCGGAGCGACCCAGAGCTTGACCGGGAGGTCGCGCTGCCTGCTCAGCGCCTTGGCTGCGGCGCGGAAGTGGCCGATGTTGGTCATGCACGAACCGATGCACGCGGCGTCCTCGCGTCCTTGTCGGCTTCGTGGCTTTGAGCAAGGCCTCTACGGTCACGTTCTGACCGTAGAAGCTGTCCAGCAAGGTGATCAGTGAGGCCGCGCCGCAGGAGTGATGCAAATTTGCTTGAGGATGCGATCGTTGCGCAGCGCCTTCCAGCTTTTCCCAGGCACTGTGCCTAGCTTCGAATACGTGGGCAGCAACCCTGCTTGCGGCGCAGTGGGCGGCTCTGAACTGGCCACAGCCGCTTGTGCCAACAGCATTACGCCAGCCAATGTCCATGCACGGGGATCCGTGGCTTTAAGCCGAAGACTTTATGGCGCTCCCAGTCATGTAGAACACCGCAAACATCAGACTGAGCTTGGCTACGGTTACGCTCATGGCCTGCGCGCCCACCGAATGCAGCCACTGACAAGACCCAAGCCACCCATGTGGTCACCCGTTCCGGCAAATTGCCGGCCCACAACGAAGGTGCGGTCAGATCGGATGGTTCGGTCCGAGGCTGTGCGTGCAGGTCGATCAGCACAGTCTTGATGGAATCTGCCAGCAGCGCGGCCCGGCGGGGGGCAATGCACGAGAAAGCAGGCTTTGGGACTTCAAGAAAATGGAAAGCGCGCACCTGATTAAGGCTCCTTGTCCTGCGGCTTAAAGGTTTTGTCCTATCGCAGGCAAAGCAACAAGCCAATGCCGCGTTCCACGAACAAGAAGGACACAAACAAAGCCCAGTGCAGGCTGGTGAAT
>RFTK01000317.1 GCA_009923505.1 Betaproteobacteria bacterium | reverse complement strand
GTCGCCCGAGGCCTTGAGCACCGGCACCAGGCGGCTGAAGACTTTTTCTGACCACCGGCCGCGCCAGCTTTCGCGCGCACTGTGGGTGACCCACTTGCTGGCATGGTGGGTGACGCGCGGCGGGCAGGCCACCACCAGCCACTGCACCGCTTGACGCTGCCCAGCTGCCTCGACCAATGGCCGCAGCACCTGCAAAGCATGCTCAAGCTCATCCACATACACGATCCATTTGTCCATTTGATGCTCCTTGGGTTTTATTCAATTGTGGAAAGTAGAAACAGCGGAACTGGAACTTACTGCGGCAGCAAATGATCACCGCTGCGACGGCTCACCCACCAGCCTGCAATCAGGACGCCGACGACGACCACACCGTAAGTGGCCCAGCGGGCGACGGCTTGATGGGTCTGGCCGTTGGCCCAGGACTGCGCGTTGCCGTAGAAGTCGCTCAGCAGCGGCTCACTGACGATCATCTTGGCAGCGGTAAAGGCCAGCACGGCGGAGCCGAGTTGGATGATCAGGGGAAAGCGCTCGACCAGCTTGAGGACGATGGAGCTGCCAAAGACAACGATGGGCACGCTGATGAGCAGGCCGATGACCACCAGATCAAAGGATCCGTGGGCCGCGCCGGCCACACCCAGGACGTTGTCGATGCCCATGAGCGCATCGGCCACCACGATGGTTTTCATCGCGCCCCAGAAGGTGCTGGCCACGGGACCATCGTGGTCCTCACAGCCATGATCGGCCAAAAGCTTGTAGGCGATCCAGACCAGGCCCAAGCCGCCCACCAGCATCAGGCCGGGAACCTGCAAGAGCCAGACCACGCCCAGGGTCATGACAGATCGCACCGCGATCGCACCCACGGTGCCCCAGACGATGGCCTTGCGCTGTAGATGGGACGGCAAATTGCGGGCGGCCAGGGCAATCACAATGGCGTTATCGCCAGCGAGCACCAAATCAATCAGGATGATGGCCATCAGTGCAGACCACCAGGCCGTCGAAAACAGTTCCATAAATCACTCC
>RFTK01000316.1 GCA_009923505.1 Betaproteobacteria bacterium | reverse complement strand
ACGCCTGGGGCATAGGCGACGACAACCCCCTGTGGAGCGACCCAGAATATGCCAAGGGCACGCGCTTTGGCGGCATCATCGCCCCACCCACTTATTTCTTCGGGGTCTTCGACGCGGTGGTTGCGCCCGGCCTGGAGGACATCCAGTGGTACTACTCGGGCATCGATGCGCAATTTTTTCTGCCGATCCGCCGCAATGATGAGATCGTGGCCACGGCCGAGTATGTCGACGTCAAACCGCTGCAAGGCAAGCGTGTGAAGAATATGCTGGTGCAGACCGGTGAGGTGCGCTACACCAACCAGAAGGGCGAGCTCACCACCCGGGTCATGTCGCACACCTACCGGGTGCCCCGATCGGGTGCTGAGGGTGGCCTGGACTATGCACCGCGGCCCAAGCAGGAATACACGCAGGCCCAGCTCGACGAGATCATGAACGCCCAACTCAATGAGTTTGTGCGTGGCGCCAAGACGCTGTATTGGGAGGATGTTCAGGTGGGCGAGAGTCTACCGGGCACGGTGCGGGGACCGATCAACCAGATGGACATGACCACCTACTATGCCGGTGCGCCTGGCACCTCGGGCTACAAATCGACCAAAATTAAATGGAAGTACACCCACTGGGCCCGCACCTCGCCGGAGAAACTACCCAACAACTACGACAAGTGCTATTACGGTGCCAAGGTTTTGCCCAGCATCGGCCATCAGGACGAGGCGGTGGCTGTCAAGCAGCTGGGCATGCCCGGACCTTATGACAACGGGCCGCAGCGCTGTGGCATGCTGGCCACCTGCGTGACCAACTGGATGGGTGACGATGCTTGGTTGAGCACCTACAGCACCCGCATCAAGCTGCCGGTGATTTTTGGCGACACCACCTATTGCAAGGGCCGCGTCAAAGACAAGCGCCTGGAGGACGGGCGCGCCATCGTGGAGCTCGAACTGTGGACTGAGAATCAACTGGGCCAAATCACCATGAGCGGAAGCGGCACGGTGGAGTTGCCACGCCGCCAGACCGCCTGAATAA
>RFTK01000315.1 GCA_009923505.1 Betaproteobacteria bacterium | reverse complement strand
GTGGCCACGCCGTTGCCGATCAGGTTGGTGATCGAGCGCGCTTCGGACATGAAACGGTCGACGCCCAGCAGGAGAGCGATGCCGGCAACCGGCACGGTCCCAAGAGAAGAGAGCGTGGCGGCCAGCGTGATGAAGCCTCCGCCCGTCACCGCAGCCGAGCCTTTGGAGGTGAGCATGAGGACCATTAACAGAATGAATTCCTGCCAGCCTGTCAGGTGCGTGTTGGTGGCCTGGGCGACGAAGATGGCAGCGATGGTGAGGTAGATGGAAGTGCCGTCCAGATTGAAAGAATAGCCGGACGGAACCACCAGGCCCACCACGTGGCGGGCGCAACCGAGACCTTCCAGCTTTTTCATCAACCCGGGAAGGGCTGCCTCCGATGAAGATGTCCCGAGGACGACCAGCAGCTCTTCCTTCAGGTACTTCAGAAGCTTCCAGAGGTTGAAACCGTGGGCTGCCGAGATGGAGCCGAGGATGAGCACGATGAATGCCGCGCTGGTGAGGATGACGCAGCCCATCAGCTTGGCCAGCGGGATGAGAGTGGCCAGACCAAAGCGCCCGATGGTGAACGCCATGGCCCCGAAAGCGCCAACGGGTGCGGCCTTCATGATGATCTCCATGATGCCGAACATGGCCTGCCCGAAGTACTCGCAACCATTGACGATGCGGTGGCCGTGCTCAATGTTGGCTATCGCCACGCCAAAGAGGATGGCGATCAGCAGGACCTGGAGGATCTCGCCTTTGGCGAAGGCTCCGATCACGGTGTCGGGGATGATGTTGAGCAGGAAGTCGGTGGTGCTGGCCAGCTTGCCGGGGCCGGTGTAGGCAGCAATGCCCTTGGTGTCCAGCGTGGCGGTGTCCACGTTCATGCCCACACCGGGCTGCAGCACGTTCACCAGCACCAGGCCGATGACCAGCGCAATGGTGCTGACGATCTCGAAGTACAGCAGGGCCAGGCCACCGGTCTTGCCAACCTTCTTCATGTCCTCCATGCCGGCAATGCCCACCACCACGGTGCAG
>RFTK01000314.1 GCA_009923505.1 Betaproteobacteria bacterium | reverse complement strand
GATCTGCCGGCAATTGGCGTCTCCGGTGGGCCGATGCTCACCGGCCGCTGGCGCGGGCAGGCGATCGGCTCGGGCACCGGGGTCTGGCAAATGTCGGAGATGGTGCGCGCCGGTGAGATGAGCCAGGCCGACTTCACCGCCGCCGAATCCGATATGCACCGCTCCAAAGGCCATTGCATGACGATGGTGGTGACGGAGAAGGGGGCGGCCCGCACGGTATCCTTGGGCCCCATCTCCCAAAGCTGCATTGACTGGGCCAAGTTGGCGCCGTTGGTATAGTAGGAAAGCGGCTGGAGCGCGTCATTCGCCCGGTCATTGATGTAATTGGTGACCATGCTCGGAGCCACGCCATTGGTGAACGGGTAGATGCCACCGAACCGCACGCGACTGACCACGCGGAAGTCCAGCAGGTGGATGTGAAACGGGTGGGCCTCGCTGCTGAGGTTGATGATGTTCCAGACCTCCACGCCGCCAGCCGTCGGGGTTTCAGTAATGGGGGCATCAAACAGGGTCATATCCATGAGCGCAAAGGGGATGGAAGTGGTGTTCGTGGCTCCTGTGGGCGTCGGGAAAGGCCCGCCGGGGAAAGGGGTTTCATTGGCCAGATCAAGCGTGATATTGCGGGTGACCTTGGACTGGGCGACCAAATTGGTGGTGATGGAATAGTTGATGTTGGTGGGCGGATTGACAGCGTTGTTCTTGACCGCATTGGGAAACGTCGAACTGGTATCCGGGCTGGAACTCGTGGCCGCGACCTTGAACAGCATGATGTTGGGCAACGTTGCCGTGTTGGGCGGGTTGGCGTTGAAGGCAGTGGCCGCAGTGATGATGTTTTGGACCATAATCCACTGGTTGGAGCTGCTCGTGAAGTCCATGACCAGATCCACCCGTTCGCCCGGCATCATGGCGATGTTGTTGGTGACGATCACCGGCTGGGTGAGTAATCCATCGTCGTTACCAATGACGATGAAGGGCGGAGCGGACGTCGAGGACGTAAGCACGTTGGTCGTGGCAAAATCG
>RFTK01000313.1 GCA_009923505.1 Betaproteobacteria bacterium | reverse complement strand
GTGGGGCGAGATACAGCCCATGCTGCCGAGCTTGTGCGGCCCCAGAAAAGGATTGCTCAGCACACCGGGAATTTCCGTCATGCCGTAACACTCGATGAGCGTGTGCACCCCGAATCGCTGCTGGAAGGTGTCGAGCAGGTCGCGGTTGAGCGGCGCCAGAAACATCTTGTGCAGGCGGTGGCCCGGCACAAACTCCTCGGGCGGTCGACGCGCCAGAATGGCCGCCGCCGACATGATGACATTCACCTCGGTGGCGCGGGTGTGGGCCACTTGCTGCCAAAACGCCGAGGCCGAGAACTTGCGAATTAGGATCAGCGTGCCCCCGCAGGCCATGGCACCGCCCAGGGAGTACATCAAGGCATTGATGTGAAAGAGCGGCAACACACACATCACGCGCTCGTCGGGTTGCAAGAACATGCGCTGCACAAAGGCTTCGGCCGTGAGCAGGTAGGTGCGCTGGCTGTGCATCACCCCTTTGGGAAAACCGGTGGTGCCCGAGGTGTAAATGATGAGGAAGGTGCTGTCGGCCGTGCCCACCCGTGTGTGCGCGTCTGCCGCACTGCGGTTCCATTGGTCCAGCAAGGAGGCTTCAGCGCCCCACGGCTGGTCGATGATGACGCGCCAGGGCGCCGGGGTCATGCCCGCCAGCGCCTCGGCCACGCGGGCGCTCGGTTCGGGCGAGCAGATCACGCCACACACGCCGGCGTGTTCAAAGATGTAACGCGCCTCGCGGGCCTCGAACTCGGGGTTGCATGGCACCACGATGGCACCCAACCGGGCGCAAGCCAGCATGAGCACCACGGTGGCCGGGTGGTTGTAGGCCATGAGACCAATCCGGTCGCCTGCGGCGACGCCGCGGTCCTTCAGCCATTGCACCGCGTGGTGGGTGCGTTGCGCGCACTCGCCCCAGGTCATCACCTGGTTGTCGTACTCCACCATCGAGCGGCTGGGTTGCGCCTGGCAACGTGAGGCAAAAAAATCCGCCAGGGAAAAATCGTGCGCAGGAAAGCGCCGCAAGACGTCCAGCGGCGGCATCAACGACGCGTGCG
>RFTK01000312.1 GCA_009923505.1 Betaproteobacteria bacterium | reverse complement strand
GGCTTGCCGTCCGCATCGGTGAGAAACGGCAACGAAGTATCCATCACGCCCATGTCGTCCACGAGCATGATGATGATGTTCGGCTGCGCGGGCGCAGCGTGGAGGCCAAGCGTGGCGAGCAAGACAGTGAGAACGGCGAAGAATTGTTTCATGAGGACAGGGGATCATGGGTGCAACTCGCGGACGCCAGTTTTAAGGCCAAACAGTTGCGTGACCTCGGCACTGGTAAGCGCGCGATTGAAAACCGCAAGGTCATCCATGTAGCCAACGTAGGACGCGCCGAGCACGAGTTGCACGGCGTCGGGATTCCAGCCAAGCGTGAGGTCCCAGTTCTCGATGCTGCCCATGAGCTTACCGTTCAGGAAGAGCCTGCCCACGGGCTTCTTCGCCTTGTCGTTCAAATACTCCAACGTGAAGACCGCGTGTGTCCATGCTTCGCGCGAGAACGGCGCACGCGGGAGGTTCACCGCTGGGCGTTGTGCGTCGGTCATCTTCGCCCAGTCGAGGCCGAAGAGAATCTGCTGCGTGGCTTCCTGGCCCGTGTAGAACACGTTCTTCGACTGCTCGAGGCCTTCATAGAAGGTCGGGTAGTAGAGCAGGCCGTTTTCTTTCTCAAAGATAGGCAGCACGGCTTTGCGCGAGGCCGAGGTCCAGCAGCCATACACCGAGGCGACGCGGTCGTTGACCAGCAGCTTTTTGGCTTTTTCGGCAAAGGTAGGCCAGTCGGAAGCGCCGTCTTCCTTGATCACTTTGATCTTGCGGCCCAGAATGCCGCCCATGGCGTTGATCTGGTCAATGGCCAGTTGCTCGGCCTGGATGGAGCCGGTCTCCGAGATGGCCATGGTGCCGGTAGCGGAGTGCAACTGCCCGACCGTGACCTCGGTGTCGGTGACGGCCAGGCCGGTGGTGTTGACCTTGGCAGTGGGGAACTGCTGGGCCAGCGCCAGGGAGGACATGCCCACCAGCGGTGAGGCTGAGAGTACTTTCAGAAGCTTGCGGCGCGTGGCGTCGAAAGCGGATTCGTCAAAATTGGTGGGCATAGGGTCTCC
>RFTK01000311.1 GCA_009923505.1 Betaproteobacteria bacterium | reverse complement strand
ACCGCCCTTGCTGCGATTGATAAAGTCCTGCTCAGCCGCCTCAGCAGCCACAGCGCTGTGAAATCGAGCGGTTATTTCCTTGGCCAGCATGACCTTGGCCTGCTTGGGATTGAGTCCGCCCTGTACCTGCGCCTTGAGCGCATCAATGTCTGCCATGGACTTGAAGGACAAGAGCGTGTACCAGCGCCACATCAGGTCGTCAGAGATAGACAGCACCTTGGCAAACATGGTGTTGGCGTCTTCGGCGATGCCGATGTAGTTGCTCTTGGACTTGGACATCTTGTCCACTCCATCTAGCCCCTCAAGCAATGGCATGGTCAGGATGCACTGCGGCTCCTGCCCGTATTCCTGCTGCAAGTGCCGGCCCATCAACAAATTGAACTTCTGGTCGGTACCGCCCAGCTCAAGATCGCTCTTGAGGGCGACCGAGTCATAGCCCTGCATCAGGGGATAAAGGAATTCATGCACCGAGATGGGTGTGCCTGCCTTGAAGCGGTCATGGAAGTCGTTGCGCTCCATCATGCGCGCCACGGTGTACTTGGCAGCCAGCTGTATCATGCCCATCGCCCCCAAAGGAAGCGACCACTCACTGTTGTATCGGATCTCAGTTTTATTGGGATCGAGGACCAAGGAGGCCTGCTTATAGTAGGTCTGGGCATTGGCCTGGATCTGCTCAGGCGTTAGCGCAGGCCGTGTGCTGTTTCGGCCCGAAGGGTCGCCAATCAGGCTGGTGAAGTCGCCGATCAAGAAAATCACCTGGTGGCCCAGGTCTTGCAACTGTCTGAGCTTGTTGAGCACCACGGTATGTCCGAGGTGAATGTCCGGTGCGGTGGGGTCGAGCCCAAGCTTGATGCGCAAGGGCTGGCCAGATTGCTCGGAACGGACCAGTTTGCGCACCCAATCGGCCTGCGGTATCAGCTCTTCGCAGCCGCGTAAGGTCACTGCCAAAGCCTGCCGCACGCCATCGGAGACCGTCACACCAGGGATAAGATCATGATTCATAACGATTTTCAGCCAACCCGAGGGGGTAGGCAAAGCCAACCAGGCCT
>RFTK01000032.1 GCA_009923505.1 Betaproteobacteria bacterium | reverse complement strand
CAGGCTGCCGGCAGCCTGACCCAACCGGTGCTCACGAAAACGCTCGCGCAAGGTGTTGTAGAACGCTCGCCAGGGGAATCGGGGCAGGACCGCGAGAAAGCGTTGCAGATGCGGGACAATCATGCCCCTGATCATGCCACTGTCCTGGAACTCCACGGGGACCCTCTCATTGACCACCTCTCAGCCCCCCTCATCCTCAACGGCTGCCAACATCGCACCCCCCCCTGCTGCCGCCATTTCGGCGCTGGCCGACCCCACGCTTGCCACGGCAGAATCGACAGCCACGCCTGAACTCGCCCTCTCGCGCCAATTGGCGGTGGGCAGCCTGGTGGGGCTGATCGTGCTGTGCCTGGCCTGGGAGCTGTGGCTTGCCCCGTTGCGACCGGGAGGCAGCCTGATGGCCCTCAAGGCCTTGCCCCTGTGTCTGCCGCTGGCCGGTCTGCTCAAGCACCGGCTCTACACCTACCGCTGGGTCAGTCTGCTGGTGTGGCTGTACTTCACCGAAGGGGTGGTCCGCGCCTATTCCGACGCCTGGCCCAGCCAGTTGTGGGCTGGCGTGGAGGTGCTGCTGTGCCTGATCTTGTTTGCCGCCTGCGCCTTGCATGTGCGCTGGCGTTTTCGGCACGCGGCAGCCCTGGCCACCGCCGGCACGCCCCCCGCAGCCCCTGAAGCCACTTCATCCGTCACCCCTTGACGACTTTGACATGACCGCCCTCATCGACCAACTGCGCCAGCTGATCGGCGCCTCTCACGTATTGACCGACGGCGACCTCAGCGCCTACGAACAGGATTGGCGCAAGCGCAGCCACGGCAAGGCGCTGTGTGTGGCGCGGCCCGGCTCCACGGCGGACGTGGCCGCGGTGGTCAAGGCCTGCGTGGCCGCTGGCGTGAGCATCGTTCCCCAGGGAGGCAACACCGGCATGGTGGTGGGCTCCACGCCTGACACCAGTGGCACCCAAGTGGTCCTGAGCCTGCAACGGCTGAACGCGGTGCGCGCCATCGACCCGGGCAACTCCACGGTGACCGTGGAGGCCGGCTGCATCTTGCAGCAATTGCAGCAAACGGCCGAGCAAGCGGGCTTTTTGTTTCCCCTGAGCCTCGGGGCCGAGGGCAGTTGCACGATTGGTGGCAACTTGTCCACCAACGCGGGCGGCACCCAGGTGGTGCGCTACGGCAACGCGCGTGAACTGTGCCTGGGCCTGGAGGTGGTCACCGCCGACGGCGAGATCTGGCATGGGCTGAGCGGTTTGCGCAAGGACAACACCGGCTACGACCTGCGCGACCTGTTTGTCGGCAGCGAGGGGACCCTGGGCGTCATCACTGCCGCCACGATGAAGCTCTTCCCCCTGCCCGCCGCCAGCCTGACCGCCTGGGCCGCCGTGCCCAGCATGGAGCAGGCGGTTGAGTTGCTGGGGCTGGCCCACCGCTACTTGGGCGCGGGGCTGACTGGCTTTGAGGTGATGAACCAGTTTGCGCTCAGCCTGGTGGACCGGCACTTCCCGCATTTGCGCGTGCCCCTGTTTCGCGACACCCCCTGGTGTGTGCTGCTGGAAAACTCGGACAGCGAGTCGGAAGCGCACGCGCGCACCCGCTTCGAAGCCTTGCTGGAGGAGGCCATGGACCAGGGCCTGGTCACCGATGCCGTGGTGGCCGAGAGCCTCTCGCAAGCACGCAACCTGTGGCATATCCGCGAGAGCATCACGCTGGCACAGGCTGAAGAAGGCCTCAACATCAAGCACGACATCTCGGTGCCCATTTCGGCCATCCCAGCCTTTGTGAAAGAAACCGATGCCTTGCTAGCGCAGCACATCCCGGGTGTTCGCATGGTGGACTTCGGCCATCTGGGCGATGGCAACCTGCACTACAACGTGCAGACGCCAGAGGGGGGCGATGCCGCCGCCTTTCTGCGCCAGTACGAGCCGCAGGTGAACAAGATCGTCTATGACGCGGTGAGCCGCCATGGGGGCTCGATTTCGGCGGAGCACGGCGTGGGCAGTCTGAAGATCGATTCGCTGCCCAAGTACAAAGACCCGGTAGCCCTGGGCCTGATGTCGCGCATCAAGCACGCGCTGGACCCTCAGGGGCTGCTGAATCCTGGCCGGGTGATTCGGACGCATTGAACTGCGCCCGCCCCTGCAGCACCGGACCCATCCCCCCCGGCCTCTCACTTTTACAATCCTCGTCATCACTCAGCGAGCGCCCCATGACCGACCGCCCCGTCCGTTCCCAATACGAAGATTTCATGCGCCATGTCTACACCCATGGTGTGGCCAAAGGCGACCGCACCGGTACGGGCACGCGCAGCGTGTTTGGCCACCAGATGCGCTTTGACCTGAACGAAGGCTTTCCGCTGGTCACCACCAAGAAGGTGCACCTGCGCTCCATCATCGTCGAGTTGCTGTGGTTCCTCACGGGATCGAGCAACAACCAATGGTTGCTCGACCGTGGCGTCACGATCTGGAACGAATGGGCACGCGAGGACGGCGACCTCGGTCCGGTGTATGGCGTGCAATGGCGCAGCTGGCCCACGCCCGATGGCGGCCATATCGACCAGATCGCCGATGTGGTGAAAACATTGCGCACCAACCCCGACTCGCGTCGCATCGTCGTGAGCGCCTGGAACGTGGCCGAACTCTCCAAAATGGCGCTCATGCCCTGCCATGCGTTCTTCCAGTTTTATGTCGCACCGCCCCAGAAGCCCGGCGAACGTGGCCGTTTGAGCTGCCAGCTGTACCAGCGCAGCGCCGACATCTTTCTGGGTGTGCCCTTCAATATCGCCAGCTACGCGCTACTGACCCACATGCTGGCGCAGCAATGCGACCTGGATGTGGGCGACTTCATCTGGACCGGCGGCGACTGCCACATTTACAGCAACCACCACGAGCAGGTGGAGCTGCAACTCTCTCGCCAGCCCTACGCCTACCCGACGCTGCACATCAAACGCCGCCCCGACTCCCTCTTCGATTACGCGTTTGAAGACTTCGAGGTGCGTGACTACCGCTGCCACGACGCCATCAAGGCGCCGGTCGCGGTCTGAGCGCCCCCATGGCGCTGAACCTGATTTACGCCTGCGCCGACAACGGCGTCATCGGGCGCGACAACGCCCTGCCCTGGCACCTGCCCGAGGACCTGGCGCATTTTCGACAACTCACGCTGGGTTGCCCCGTGCTGATGGGGCGCAAGACCTGGGACTCATTGCCGCCGCGGTTTCGCCCGCTTCCGGGTCGGCTCAACTTGGTTTTGACGCGTCAGGCCGACTGGCTCGCCGACGGGGCCACGCGCGTTGCCACGCTCAAAGAAGCCCTGGCGCATTGCCCTGCGGGCCAGGATCTGTGGGTGATCGGCGGCGCCGAGGTGTATGCCATGGCCTTGCCCCATGCAGACCGCCTGGAAATCACCGAGGTGCATGTGCAGGTGCCAGGCGACGCCGTGGCGCCACAGATCGATCCCGCGATCTGGCCCGAAGTGGCGCGCATCCGCCATACCGCAGCCCATGGGACCGATTACAGCTTTGTGACACGCCAGCGAGCCCGCTGAATGTGTCTCAGCGTGAATCCCAATACCGGATGTCACGCAGGTTTGCTAGAGTTCAGCCGCATCCCCTTGTGACGCTTTGTTTTTTGAAAGGAATCCACCATGTCTGGTCACGGTTTTCACGTTCACGGCCCCCACGATCACGAACTCGAGCACGCCGCGCAGGGCGGCGGTCACGGCCATGATGCCGGCTCCTCCTCCATGACCAACCAGATCGCCATGTTCACCGCCATCATCGCCACGGTGGGTGCGATCTTCGGTTACATGGGCGGCGCCACCCAAGCCAATGCAGGCCTCTACAAAAACAACGCTGCCATCAAGAAAACCGAGGCCTCCAACCAGTGGAACTACTACCAGGCCAAAAGCAGCAAGCAGAACCTGAGTGAACTGGCGCTGGAAATCGCCCCGGCCTCGAAGAAAGAGTTCTACGAGGGCGAGATCAAGCGCTACAAGGGCGAAAAAGGCGACATCAAGAAAGACGCCGAGAAGCTGGAAGCCGAAGCCAAGGCCTGGGACGAGCGCTCGGACGCCGAAATGCACCAGCACCATCGTTGGGCGCAGGCCACCACAGCCCTGCAAGTCTCCATTGCCCTAGCAGCGATTGCACTCCTGACCCGCAAGGACTGGTTGAAGAAGGCCATGTATGTGATGGGGGCGATCGGTGTGGCCGTGGGCGGTATGGCGGTGATGCACATCTGATTGATGAAACTCGCCACCTGGAACGTCAACTCCCTCACGGTGCGCCTGCCCCAGGTGCTGGCATGGTTGCAACAGCCCACCGACGCCCTGGCCAGCGCACCGGATGTGTTGGTGCTGCAGGAAACCAAAACCACTGACGACAAGTTTCCACACCAGGCCTTCACGGATGCTGGTTACCACGCCGAGTGGTTTGGTCAGAAAACCTACAACGGCGTGGCCTTGCTCTCACGCACACCCGCCACCGACGTGGTGCGCAACATTCCCGGTTTTGCTGATGACATGGCGCGCGTGATCTGCGCCACGGTGGACGGGGTGCGCGTGATTGGTGCCTACTTCCCCAATGGCCAGGCGCCGGACAGCGACAAGTTTGTCTACAAGATGCGCTGGCTCCAGGCTTTGCATGACTGGATACGCGAGGAGTTGACGCATCATCCCCGCCTGGTGCTGATGGGTGACTTCAACATCACGGTGGATGACCGTGATGTGTGGGACCCGGTGGCCCTGGCTGGCACCATCCACTGCACCGATGAGGAACGCGCCCATTTCCGACAGCTGCTCGCGTTGGGGCTGCACGATGCGTATCGCCTCTTTGAACAGCCTGAGAAAACCTATTCGTGGTGGGACTACCGCGAGTTTGCCTTTCGTCGCAACCGCGGCTTGCGCATTGACCACATCCTGGTGAGCGATGCGCTCAAGTCGCAGGTGCTGTCCTGCACCATTGACAAAGCGCCGCGCAAAAACGAACGGCCCAGCGACCACGCGCCGGTGATTGTCACTGTGGCGTGAAAAGCGGGGCAACCCCACTCCTTCAGCACTCACCTCAGCGGCAAACCACAGCAGATCCGCGCACGCCGTGAGCAACAGACTCGACGTGTTTACTCGAGCCCGAGTTCCTGGATCTTGCGGGTGATGGTATTGCGCCCAATGCCCAGCTTATGCGCAGCCTCGATGCGGCGCCCCCGTGTGTTGACCAGCGCCGTGGCGATCAGGCGTCCCTCAAAGCGACGACTCAGCACATCCCACACATCGGTGCGCCCCGATGCCAACAACGCCATGGCTTCGGCTTCCAGGCCGTTTTCCCAGTCGGCCCCTGGCATGTTGAGTACCACGGGGGTCACGCCCTCACCGATGGCGGGGACTGCCGGACTTGCAGGCACGGCCGCACGACTCTCGCTGACAGCGACGGGCATGGCCATGCCGAGTGGCTCGATGGCTTCCGTCGGTAGGCCCACCGGGTTGCCATCGATCACGGACTGCGTGGGCAGGGTATCGCCTTTGAGTGGCGCGCTCATCGCGACTTCGGGCGGCAGGTCCTTGGGCTCAATCACTTGCGCAGGCGCCATCACGGTCAACCAGTGACACACGTTCTCCAGTTGCCGCACATTGCCAGGGAATTGAAAGTGCATCAGCAGTGACATGGCCGCATCGCTGATGCGCTTGGACTCCACGCCGAGTTGCTGTGCTGAGCGTTGCAGGAAGTGCCGGGTGAGCATGGGCACATCTTCGCGTCGCTCACGAAGCGCGGGCAGACGCAGGCGGATGACGTTCAAGCGGTGAAACAAGTCTTCGCGAAAACCTCCTTCACGCACCCGTTGCTCCAGGTCCTGGTGGGTGGCCGCGATGACGCGCACATTGGCCTTGATGGCACTGTGCCCGCCCACTCGGTAGAAGTTGCCGTCGCTGAGCACCCGCAACAAACGGGTTTGCAAGTCAAACGGCATGTCACCGATTTCATCCAGAAACAGCGTGCCCCCTTCGGCTTGCTCAAAGCGACCACGACGCATGGCCTGCGCACCGGTGAAAGCGCCACGCTCATGGCCAAAGAGTTCGCTCTCCAACAGATCCTTCGGGATGGCTGCTGTGTTGATGGCCACAAACGGCCCACTCGCACGAGGCGAATGCTTGTGCAGCGCCCGAGCCACCAATTCCTTGCCGCTGCCGGATTCACCCGTGATCATGACCGTCACATGGCTTTGGCTCAGTCGGCCGATGGCGCGAAAGACGTCTTGCATGGCGGGTGCCTGCCCGAGCATTTCGGGAGTTTCCTCCTGGGCCACCGCGCTCACTTCTTCGCGCTGACTCTCCTCGACCGCCCGCCGAATGAGTTCAATGGCTTTGGGCAGGTCAAAGGGCTTGGGCAGATACTCGAAAGCCCCGCTCTGAAAGGCAGACACAGCACTGTCCAGGTCCGAGAACGCGGTCATGATGATCACAGGCAGCGCAGGCAAGCGCTCCTTGACCTTGCCCAGCAGTTCCAGGCCCGAACCCCCGGGCATGCGGATATCGCTGACCAGCACCTGCGGGCCGGGCTCATCACCCGGATGTTCCAGCGCCTGAAGCACTTCGCGCGGGCTGGTGAAGCTGCGCGTGGGCAAGCCCTCGCGCATCAATGCCTTTTCAAGCACAAAGCGGATGGACTGGTCGTCATCCACTATCCAGATCGGTTTCATAGCAGCCACTCGGTTACATCATCTCGGCACACAGGGTCACAATGGAATCATGATCTTGAAATCCGTGTGTCCCGGCTCGCTGTCGCACTCGATCAGCCCTTTGTGTTGTTGCACAAAGGTTTGAGCGAGGTTCAACCCCAACCCCGAACCACCATCGCGACCCGATACCAGGGGACTGAACAGCCGGTCCTTGATTTCTTCAGGAATTCCAGGACCGTTGTCGACGACATGCAATTCCAATGCCAATCGGTGCCGTTGCTTGGCAATCGTGACCTGACGGACTGCACGGGTTTCTAACCTGATGGTGGCGTCCTCGCGGGCGATACGTTCACTCAAGGCTTGCGCCGCGTTGTGCACGATATTCAGCACCGCTTGAATCAACTGCTCTTTGTCCCCCTGGAACTCGGGCAGCGAAATGTCATAGTCCCGTATGACCTGCAAGCCACGGGGAAATTCAGCCACGATGAGTGAGCGCACCCGCTCACACACCTCATGGATATTGACCGGCCCTACGACGTGCGGGCGACGGTGCGGAGCCAACAAACGGTCCACCAGGGTTTGCAAGCGATCGGCTTCTCGCACAATCACCTGGGTGTATTCAGTCAGATCGCGCGATTCGATCTCCATTTGCAGCAACTGCGCCGCACCCCGGATACCCCCCAGTGGATTTTTGATTTCATGCGCCAGGTTGCGGATCAGTTCCTTGTTGGCCTGCGCCTGATCGATCAGCCGCTCCTCACGCTCCTGCCGGCTCTGCTGTTCTAAGGGCAGCAACTCAATCAGCACCTCATCCGGCGCATCCGTGGGGGCCACAATCACATGCACCGGAATGGGATCGTTGCCTGTGCGCAGCAACTGCGCGTCATAGCGCAAGGCTGAAAACGCACCACCCTGAGCACCCGCCAGGGCTCGGACCACCTCCTGCGGATCGATGAAGAGGTCTTGCAAGCGCGATTGCTCCAAGGCGCGTTGCCCGATACTCAGGACATCCTCGGCGGCCGCGTTGGCAAAGACCACCTGGCCGTCTGGCCGCGTGAGCAGCACGATGGTGGCCAGCAGGTTGAAGGCCTGGAGTTGCTTGCGACGGGTGTTGGCGAGTGGCTTCATGGCACAAGGACTCCACGCTCAAGGCAGTCGGGCCAGTTCACGCCGCAGCGCCGCCAGATCGGCTTGCGCGCGATGCAGTTGCTCGCGCAACGATGCCACCCACTCCTGATACGCCGCAGAACCCCGGGGTTGCTGCGGGGACCCGATGGGTTCTCCCTGATTCCACTGACGCTGCAACTGTTGCCACCGCTCCTCCTGTTCGCGCAGTTCTGCTTGTAGCAGCATGCGTGCCTGCTGCGCAGACGCCGAGTTGGCAACAGAGGGGGGCGCAGCGGCAGACGATCCGGCAGAGCTCACCGGCCTGTCTCGAGCCGCTGAGGATGAGACGCCCGCCGAGCTTGAAAGAGCGCGAGTTCCCTCGACCACGGTCGAGGCCACCGCAGACATGGGCTCGCACACCTGGCCAGGCTGCGGCTGGTTGGTGAACAACTGGCCACAGCGCCAGACAGTGGCGGGCCCCGTCGGCTGCGCCTGAGCCCAGGCAACGCCCAGCGCACCCACACTCAGCAAGGGCGCCGCCAAGCGCCAATCCACCGCGAGCCCGTTCATGACAAAAAAAAGGGACGGCACAGCCGTCCCTCATGATGTTGAACCGTCGACTCGGTCTGACGCATCAGAGCGAGTAGTACATGTCGTACTCGACCGGGTGCACGGCCTGACGGAAGCGGGTCACTTCAGCCATCTTGAGATCGATGTAAGCATCGATCATGCTGTCGGTGAACACGCCGCCCTTGGTCAGGAAGGCACGGTCCTTGTCGAGGTACTCGAGGGCCTGGTCCAGGCTGTGACACACGGTCGGCACCAATGCGTCCTCCTCGGGCGGCAGATGGTACAGATCCTTGGTGGCAGCCTCGCCCGGGTGGATCTTGTTTTCGATGCCGTCCAGACCCGCCATCAGCAGGGCCGAGAAGCACAGGTAGGGGTTGGCCATGGGATCGGGGAAACGTGCCTCGATACGGCGGGCCTTGTCGGAAGCCACGTGAGGAATACGGATGGAGGCCGAACGGTTGCGGCTGGAGTAAGCCAGCTTCACCGGCGCTTCAAAACCAGGCACCAGGCGCTTGTAGCTGTTGGTGGTGGGGTTGGTGATGGCGTTCAGGGCCCGGGCGTGCTTGATGATGCCACCAATGTAGAACAGGGCCGTGTCGCTCAGGCCCGCGTAGCCTTTGCCGGCAAACAGGTTCTTGCCGTCTTTCCAGATCGACTGGTGCACGTGCATGCCCGAGCCGTTGTCGCCCACCAGGGGCTTGGGCATGAAAGTGGCGGTCTTGCCGTAGGCGTGGGCCACGTTCCACACCACATACTTCAGCTTTTGCGTCCAGTCGGCACGCTCGACCAGGGTCGAGAACTTGGTACCGATTTCGTTCTGGCCTGCGCCCGCCACTTCGTGGTGGAACACTTCAACCGGAATGCCAATCTCTTCGAGGATGGTCACCATTTCGGCGCGCATGTCTTGCGTGCTGTCGACGGGGGGCACAGGGAAGTAGCCACCCTTGACGGCAGGTCGGTGACCCTTGTTGCCACCCTCGATGACCTTGCTGCTGTTCCAGGGCGCTTCGTATTCATCGATCTTGAAGAAGGCGCCAGACATTTCGTTGCCCCAACGCACATCGTCAAACAGAAAGAACTCAGGCTCAGGACCAAAATAAGCGGTATCACCCAGACCGGAGGCCTTCAGGTAGGCTTCGGCGCGCTTGGCGATGGAGCGCGGGTCGCGGTCGTAGGCCTTGCCGTCACCCGGCTCGAGCACGTCGCACGACAGCACCAGGGTGGGTTCCTGGAAGAACGGGTCGATGAAAGCGGTGCCGGCGTCGGGCATGAGCAGCATGTCCGAGGCTTCGATACCCTTCCAGCCGGCGATCGAAGAGCCGTCAAAGGCGTGGCCGTCCGAGAATTTGTCTTCATTGAAGGCGGACAGGGGCACGCTCACATGCTGTTCCTTGCCACGGGTATCGGTGAAGCGGAAGTCAACAAACTTGACTTCATTGTCTTTCACCATCTTCATCACGTCAGCGACGGTCTTGGCCATCAGAATCTCCTGGAGAGGGGGTAGTTGCGAAATAAACTCATTGCGGATTGAGCAGGTTTTGTGCCATCGGGCCACCTTGTGCGCCAGTCCACGCAGAACCTGCAATTGTGCCTGTTTTCCCTTTGAGCCTTCCCAAAAACTTGGCCAACCCTGGTAGCCATCCCAGCGAGCCATCTGGGAGTACCCCAGGCTGGAATGCACTATTTTAGAGCAATCAGGATTTTCGCACCAATTCAGGGCCCAATTTTGCACCAAAGACGTGCAAATCGGCCAGCATGGCGGGGTAGGCCGCATTCACGAGATCGGGATGGCCTTTGACCCCCAGTTCGATGTGGCGGCCGTACTCAGGATGGTCCACGCTGGGAAGGCTGAAGACCTTGACGTCAGCAAAGCGCGCCTCCAGCGCTTCCATCAGGGGGGTGAGCGATGCCTCCATCGCGCCAAACACAATGACCGACTTCTCGAGCCAGGACGCACGCTGGAACCAGTGACCATAGTGCTGGTCCAGCACCCACTCGATCATGGGCCAGGCCATCACAGGAAATCCGGGCACGAAATGCACCGCCCCCACCCCCCCGGGGGAGCGGCAGGTGAAGCCCGGGATCTTGTTGTAGGGGTTGGGGATGATCTCGGCCGTGGCTGGAAACACCCCCATGTTGAGACGGTGCACGTTGTCGGCGCGGTCGGGCTCGTAGGGCACGCCCTGCTCGCGGGCCAGATCCTGCATGCGTTCGCGAATGAGGCGTTCGGCTTGGGGGTGCAGCACCAACTCGGCGCCGAGGGCTTTGGCCGCGCACTGACGGGTGTGGTCGTCTGGCGTGGCGCCAATCCCCCCGCATGAGAACACCAGGTCACCGCTGTCAAAAGCTCGCTGCAGGGTGCGGGTGATGCGCTCGGGCGAATCGCCCACGTAATCAGCATAGGCCAGGCTCAGGCCGCGCGCGTTCAGCAACTCAATCACCTTGGGCATGTGCTTGTCCGCGCGCTTGCCTGAGAGGATTTCATCCCCCACGATGATGAGCCCGATATCGGGGCGAGCGTCGGTCGATGGCTGCGAACTGGACGAGGACGATGGGTCAGGGGTGGCGTGAGGGGTGTTCATGCGGCAATGCTAGCGCGTCCCCAGGCGACACGGTTGTCGCCTCTGCAGCGAGCGGTTCGGCCCGCAGGTCGCGCAAGGCCGTGAGGGTGTAATGCGCAAACCACAACGAAGTGAAGGCAAAAATAACCGAGTAGATCCAGATGGCCAATGGCACCAACAACAAAAATGCAGCAGCCATCAAGGCGCCTGAGGCCCAGAACACGCTGGGCAACGCGCTCAGGTAACCCGCCACCAGCCCCATCAGCAACAGCGGCAGACGATGGCGTCGCAGGATCTCGATGCGCTCTTCACGGCTGGCGTGCTGCGCCAGCGCGTCAAAGGCCATCAACCGGTAAGTCAGCCACCCCCACACCAGTGGGGGGATGACCATCACCAGGGGGGGGATCAACCACAGCGGCACAGTGAGAACAAAACCGATGAGTGCCAGCACAGTGCACCCCAGGGTCCAGCCCACACTGGCCAAGAGGCTCGCACCTTCGCGACGCTCCAGGTGTTGAAAGCGCCGCTGAGCGACGAGGTTGACCAGCAGGGGCGTCATCATCCAAGACACCGCCAGCAAGCTCAACACCACCAGCAGCGGCGTGATCGCCAGGATGACCAGGAGCGGCGCCAGGGTGACGAATACATCCGGCCGGCCCTGCATGTGCAGCCAACCCAGGGCCCATTGCACCCACGCCCACGTGACCAGGGTGTCACGCACCCAGCCCACCGTGGGCTCCCAGAAGTAATAACCCCAGCCCAGGGCCAGCGCCACCATCAGCGCCAGGGGCAACAACGAGTAGGCCATCACCCGCGCATGCAGGGTGTAGGCCAACGCACGCCAACAAGAGTCGAACAGCAAACGCATGGTCAGTCAGAGAGGGTCAGGCGGTGATCATCGGGTGTTCAGGATGAACTCAACAAGGCGAGCACTTCGTGCAAGCGCGGCGCGCCCAGAATACCGGGCGAGCGCTGGCACTTCAGCGCGGCAGCTGCTGAGGCAAAACGCAAGGCGGTCACGTCGTCCCAACGTTGCGCCAGCGCCAGTCCCAGGGCACCATGAAACGTATCGCCCGCACCCAACGTATCGCACACGCCTTCAACGGCAAAGGCGGGTACATGGTGCACAGGCTCACCACGCCGCTGCCACAACACGCCGCGCTCGCCCAGGGTCACCAGCAAGACCTGGGGGCCGTCGCCAACCCGCGTCCACAGGCGGGTCAAGCCCTGTGCGGGGTCGCCCGGTTGGTGAACGGCCAGGCCCGGTTCGGAAAACGCCACCCAATCGGCCAGAGGCAGAAGTCGCCCCACATCCTCGGCCGGTGCCACATCCCCGTCGAGCAGACTGATCACGCCGCGTTGCCTCGCCTCGGTCAACGCCGCTTGCGCCCAGGTCACGCATCGGGGGTCGGTCAGCAACACCTGGGTGTCTGCCAGCCAGGCGGGGTTGAACGGCGGCGGTGAGGTGAGTGCACTGCCCCGGTGGTTGAAGATCATGCGCTCGCCGTTTGCATCGATGACGATGGTGGACACCGAGCTGGTCTGCCCAGGGGTGGGCGTGAGGCCGAGAGCGTCCACGCCCTCGCGGCGGAAATGCGCTCGAAACACATCGACAGAGGCATCATCACCCACAGGTCCGGCAAATCGCACCTGCGCCCCCAGACGGGCGATCGCCACGGCCGAGTTGGCCGACATGCCGCCCACGCCTTGATGAAAGGTGTGGGCCGGTGTCTTGGTGGGTCGAGCCGGAAAGGCCTCCACACCAAAGGCCAAATCCAGGGCCACATGGCCCACACACAACAACCGCGGCGAAAGCTGCAGGCTGGGCAGCACGTCAACGCGTGAGTAACCAGACGGCGGCGGCCAGCACCGCAGCGCCGACCCCCCACCTCCAGGCGTTGGACGAGCCTAGTGCCGGTGCTGCATCCGTCGACGCGGCGTCAGCCGCGGCGCCGGTGTCTGCCTCAGCCGCACCAGCCGCGAAACGCTCTGCCGCCGCGGCGTCAAAACGTTTGAAGAAATCTTCGGCCAATGACTTGGCTGCGCCATCGATCAGACGCTGGCCCAGTTGGGCAATCTTGCCGCCCACCTGCGCATGCACGGTGTACTGCAACTCGCAGCCGGCCTCGATCGGTACCAGCGTGACGCTGGCCGTGCCCTTGCCAAAACCAGCCACACCGCCCTGCCCCTCAAAGCTCAGGGTGTAGCTGGCGGGCGGGTTCAGGTCGGCCAACTGGATCTTGCCGCTGAACTTGGCGGATACCGGGCCGATCTTGAGCGCCATGCCCACAACGAACTGGTTCTCGCCGGTGCTCTCCAGCTTGTCACAGCCGGGGATGCAGGCCTTGAGGATCGCAGGGTCGTTGAGGGCTTCCCACGCCTGTTGCTGGGTGATCGCGAGGGATCGGCTGGCTTGCATGTCCATGGAAAAACACTCCGGAAATCAAATCGAACAAGGTGGATGGCCTGCGTGCACATCCGTGTGGAAGTCGCGCCGCTGCAGCCCTGGCGGGTCAAGGTCTCACGTCTGCAACAAACGCTGCAGGCTGTGCGCCAAGGACTGCAAAGATTCGAGATTATGAACCGGGAGCATCGAGTCCACCTGCCGGCTCATGACACGGGCCCCACGGGCCAAGGGTTGATAGCCGTCAAAGCGCAGCATCGGGTTGAGCCATAGCAAGCGGCCGGTGTGGCGCTTGAGCCCTGACAAGGCCGCGTCGAGTTCGGCCGGCTCGCCGGTGTCCAACCCGTCGGTGATGAGCAGTGTGACGGTGCGCCGTCCCACCAGCCGGCGCGCATGGTGGCGCAACAAACCCGTCAGCGCCGAGCCCAAGCGCGTGCCCCCGGCAAAGTCCGGGATCCGCTGCGAGGCCTCGGTCAGCATGCGGTCGGTGTCGGCCCGGCGAAAGGCGGCGGTGAGGTCGGTGAGTGTCGTGCCAATGGCGAACACGTCGCGCCGACGTGCGTCTCGCGTGGCTGCGTGCAAGAACGCCATCAGCAAGCGCGTGTAGCGTTCCATCGACCCTGAGACATCAACCAGCACCAGCACAGGCAGCGGTTGCTTGCGGCGTGTGCGTCTGGGCACACGCAACACCTCGCCCTCTAGCCGTGCGGCCTCACGCAGCGCACGGGGCCAGTGCGGCTGGCTCCCCCGTGAACCTGCGCGAGTGCGCCGCCCCGGATGCTGCGGCAGCACACCACGGATGTTGCGCGCCCAACGCTCCACCTGGCGGTACTCCCACGCATCGAGGGTTCGGAAGTCTGCCTGCTGCAGGCGCTCGCGCTGACTGGCGCTGAAGCGGGCATCGGCGGTCATGTCTTCCTCGGTCTCTTCGTCGAGGTCATCCTGGGGGGTCTGTGCGGCGAGCAAGCCAGGGGTCAGGGCATCCAGGGCGCGCTGCGGCGCTTGCCCCTCGACCGGCGCGGGAGATGCCGCCAGGGCCGACGTGAGGGGCAAACCTGTCGGGGCAGGGGCCTGGAAATAGCGATCAAAGAGTTCGCGAAAGACGGCGCGATCACTCTCGCGGCTGACCATCACCGCCTCGAATGCGGCGCAGACATCATGGCGGTTTGACAGGTTCACCCATCGCATCGACTCCAGCGCCAAAGCGATGCGCGAACTGTCCATCGGCACCCCCGCGCGTCGCAGGGCCCGTCCAAAGCCCAAGAGGTTGTCGGCCACCAACACGGGGCTAGCCTTCAGGCGGGTTGCAACACCAACGAGGCTGCCCGCGTCAATGTCTCAATATCCTCGCGCTGCTTGTAGAGCAACCCAGCCGTTTGGGTGAGGACCTCCGGGTCGATCGATTGTGTGCCCAGTGCCGCCAAGGCCCGGGACCATTCCACCGTCTCGGCAATGCCAGGACTGCGTTGGAACTGGTCCGCCCACTCGGGGCCGCGCAAACGTGCCACCACATCGGCCACCTGACGCGCCAGTGCCTGGCCCGCCTCGGGCACCTGACGGCGCACGATGGCCAATTCGCGATCGCGATCGGGGTAGTCCATCCAGTGGTACAGACAACGACGCTTCACGGCGTCGTGCAACTCGCGCGTGCGGTTGCTGGTGAGCAAGGTCACCGGGCGCACCAGGGCCTGCACAGTGCCCAACTCGGGGATGCTGACCTGGTACTCGCCCAGGTACTCGAGCAAAAAGGCTTCAAAGGGCTCGTCCGCACGGTCCACCTCGTCGATCAACAGCAAGGCGCCGGGCTCGTGGGTTTGCAAGGCCTGCAGCAAGGGGCGGCGAATCAGGTAGCGCGGTTGGTAAACCTCGCGCTCGATTTGCTCAGCCTCGGTGGCAGACCCCTGTGCGGCCCGCATGTGCAGCATCTGTGCGGCGTAATTCCACTCGTAGAGCGCCTCGCGCAGCTCCATGCCGTCATAGCACTGCAAGCGCAACAGTTGCCGTTGCAACACCCGGGTGAGGGCCTTGGCCAGCTCGGTCTTGCCCACGCCCGGCTCGCCTTCCAGCAACAAGGGGCGTTGCAGCTTGAGCGCCAGGTACACCGCCGTGGCGAGACGGCGGTCGGGTTCATAGCCTTCGGCCTGCAGGGCCTTAATCAGGCTGTCGATGGAGGTCATGCCGACCCAGGCGCTCAGGCGCCGAGTTGCTGCACCGCGCGCTGGGTGAGCACGCCGATGAGGTGAGCGCGGTAGTCAGCGCTGGCGTGCAAGTCGGTGTTGAGGTCGCTGGCGTCGATGCGAACGGCGGCCGCTGCGGCCGGGGTGAAGCTTTGCGTGAGCGCGGCCTCAAGCTCCGCGTGTCGAAACACCCCACCCGATGCAGCTCCCGTCACGGCCACCCGCACGCCACCCGAGGTTTGAGCCACGAACACACCCACCAACGCAAAGCGCGACGCGGGTTGCTGGAACTTCAGGTACACCGCCTTGGCGGGGATGGGAAAGCTGATGGCCGTGATCAACTCGCCCGCCTCCAACGCCGTGCTGTACAGGCCCTGGAAAAAATCAGCCGCCGCGATCTTGCGTTGGGTGGTGTGCACCGTGGCCTCCAGGGCCAGCACGGCGCTGGGGTAACAAGCAGCCGGGTCGTTGTTGGCCACCGAACCGCCCAGGGTCCCCATGGCGCGAATCTGCTTGTCGCCAATCTGACCCGCCAGCGCGGCGAGGGCCGGGATGTGTTGACGCACCAGCGCGTTGGCAGCCACATCGGCATGGCGGGTCATGGCGCCGATGACGAGGGACTGTCCGTCCTGGCACACGCCCTGCAATTCGGCAATGCGGCCCAGATCGACCAGTTGCTCGGGGCTGGCCAGCCGTTGTTTCATGGAGGCCAGCAGGGTTTGTCCGCCCGCCAGGGCTTGTCCGCCCGCGCCGATCAGGCGTTGGGCATCTGACAGGGTGGTGGGACGTTCGTAGGTGAATGAGTACATGGTGTCGGGTCCTTGCGCAGGGCGTGCCGGGGGATGCCTGAAGCCTCAGGCCTTCATGGCAGCCGCGCCTTGCTGCACGGCTTGAACGATGTTCTGGTAGCCCGTGCAGCGGCACAGGTTGCCCTCGAGTTGTTCGCGGATTTCGGCCTCGGTGGCATTGGGGTGGCGTTGGCACAGATCCACCGCGCTCATCACCATGCCGGACGTGCAAAAGCCGCACTGCAAGCCATGGCACTCCTTGAAGGCCGCCTGCATCGGGTGCAAGGTGCCATCGGCCTTCGCCAGCCCTTCGATAGTGGTGATCTTGGCGCCATCGACCTGGGCGGCCAGCACATTGCACGACTTGACCGATCGGCCATCGACGATCACGGTGCAGGCACCGCACTGAGCGGTATCGCAACCCACGTGGGTGCCGGTGAGTTGCAACTGATCCCGCAACGCCTGCACCAGCAGGGTGTTGGGCACAGCGTCGATCGACACCGATTGGCCGTTGACTTCAAATTGAACGCGCATGCAGGGTCTCCATGGGTCGGCCTTCGGACCTCCGAAAGCATCAGGGATGATGAAATCATTCTAAACGTGAGCCCACTACCCCTTGGCACCCGCGGGACTCTGCCAGCTTGGCATGACCCGTCTGACGTGGGGATCAGGGTTTGGCGTTCGGGAAAAACAGCGTCTCGCCTCCCACCTTGTAGCTGGCGATGGAGGACTGACCGGCGGGTGAAATCACCCAATCGATGAATTGCTGCGCCAAGGCAGCCTTGGCGTGCGGGTGCCGGGCCGGGTTCACCGCGATCACCCCGTACTGGTTGAACAAGCGGGTGTCTCCCTCGACCAGCACCGACAAGCCCTCCCGGTTTTTGAAGTTCAACCAGGTGCCGCGGTCGGTCAACGCATAGGCCTGGGTGGAGGCGGCGATGTTGAGGGCTGGCCCCATGCCACAGCCACAAGCCTTGTAGCCAACGCCCTTGTTGTCCACCCCGGCGAGTTTCCAGTAGCGCAACTCGGCCGCATGCGTGCCGCTGTTGTCACCCCGGGAGACAAAGGGGGATTGTGCGGTGGCAAGTTTGCGCAGCGCCACCAAGATGTCCTTGCCCCGGGTGCCCGCCGGGTCGGCGCTGGGGCCAATCAGCACAAAGTCGTTGTACATCACCGGGAAACGGCGCACGCCAAAGCCGTCGGCCACGAACTTTTCCTCCGCGGCCTGGTCGTGGACAAACAGCACATCGGCATCGCCGCGCCGCCCCATGTCCAGCGCCTGCCCAGTGCCCAGCGCCACCACCTTGACCTCAATGCCGGTGGCCTGGCGGAACGCTGGCATCAAATGTCCGAAGAGACCCGACTGCTCGGTGGAGGTGGTGGACGCCATCACCAGCGTGCCGGTCTGGGCCAGCACCGGACGGGTGGCCAGGGTGGACATCGCCACCAGCGTCGACACTCCCAGGACGTGGCACACGCGGCGGCGCAAACATGACAGGAATCGTTTCATAGGGTTTCACCTTTCACAAACCAATAGGCCTGCGGGTGCGTGCGCTCCAGCGGGCCTTGAAAAAAAGTTTCGGTGGGCAAGTCCGCCAGAATTCGCCCCCCCTCGAGATACACTACTCGAGAAGCCAGTCGCTTGACCTGCCCCAGGTTGTGGCTGCTGAACACCAGGGTCAGAGGAACAGCGGAATCGGCCCCGGCAACCAACTCCTGCACCAGCGACTCCACCTCGCGCTTGGCATGCGGATCCAGGCTGGCCGTGGGTTCGTCGAGCAGCAGCAACTCGGGGTCCATCGTCCACGCGCGCGCCAGCGCCAGACGCTGCTGTTGCCCCCCCGAGAGTGTGGGCGCCGCCTGATGCGCCACCTCCCGCAACCCGACGCGATCGAGTGCCTCCAGCGCACGCTCGCGGGCCTGTGTCCAAGACTGACCTTGCAGCCACAACCCGAGCGCAACGTGGCGCCACACGGGTGTTCGCAACATGTGGGGGCGTTGAAACAGCATGGCCTGACGCAGCGGATGGTCCTGATGAAACCGCCCCCGGGTGGGCTCCAGCAGTCCATGCAGCACGCGCAGCAACGTGCTCTTGCCGCATCCGTTGGCCCCGATCAACGCCACCCGCTCACCGCGGTGCACGCGCAAGTCAATGCCACGCAAAGCGACCTGCGCGCCAAACGACACGTCGACCTGCTCCAGGCTGAACAGACAGGGCTTTGACTGCCCGGCACCAGAGGTATCCAGCCAGTCAAGGTGGGGGCCGTGCGAGGGTGGGCTCATCCGAAGGTAGCTCCCCAACTGGGCGACTTCAGCCCGTCCACGCGTTGGCGCCATCGTCGCAGCCATGACACCCCGGCGTTGAGCAACAACACGACCGCCATGAGCACACAGCCCAGCGCCAGCGCCAGGGGCAGGTCGCCCTTGCTGGTTTCCAGGGCGATGGCAGTGGTCATGACACGGGTGAAGCCCTCGATGTTGCCGCCCACCACCATCACCGCACCCACCTCAGACACAGCCCGGCCAAACGCCGTGATGACCACCGTCAGCAGCGCGAAGCGCTCGTCCCAGGCCAGCAGGAGGCTGCGCATCAAGGTGCCGGCTCCGATCGATCGCAGCTGTTCGCCGTGCGCACGCTCGGCATCCTCCACCAGTTGTCGGGACAGGGCCGTGACCACCGGCAGTACCAGCACCGCCTGCGCCAGCACCATGGCCTTGAGACTGAAGAGCCACCCCAGAAAACCCAGCGGCCCGCTGCGCGAGAGCAGTAAATAGACCAACAGTCCGACCACCACGGACGGGAGCGCGAGCAGGGTGTTGAGCACGGTCAGTACCGCATCGCGACCGCGAAACCGCGCCACGCCCAGCCACGCCCCCAGGCACAGTCCGACACCACACGACAGCGCGCAGGCCAGCGCGCTGACGGCCAGCGAGCGCCCGACAATGGACAAGAGGGTGGGGTCCAGTTGCACCACCAACTCGAATGCGGTGTGCAGGCTTTGGGAAACGGTGGACATGGCTTTGTGTTGAATCGGGTATCGTAGGCGATGCGACCCGAATCCCCGATATGAAACGACGTGCATAACATCCGACTTCACTACACGCTAGAGCCGCCAGGCGCCCCCGTGACGCCAGATGCCCACAGCCGCACCTCTGCCCTGGGCACGCAGGAGTCTGGGCTCGTGCATCCGCTGATGGCCTTGCTGCAATCGGTCGATGAGCAGGGCTCGATCTCCGCCGCCGCTCGCGCGCTCGGTCTGTCCTACCGCCATGTCTGGGGCGAACTCAAGCGCTGGGAAACCTCGCTGGGCCATTCGCTCATCGTGTGGGAAAAAGGGCAATCTGCCCGTCTGAGCGAATTCGGCACCAAACTGATGTGGGCCGAGCGACAGACGCAGGCACGTTTGGCGGCACAGATCCAGGCCTTGCGCGCCGACCTCGAGCGCACATTTGCCATTGCCTTTGACCCGCAGGCCCATGTGCTGACCTGCTACGCCAGCCATGACGCTGCGCTGGCCCACCTGCAGGGCCAGGCAGCCGGTCGGGGCCTGCATCTGGATGTGCGCTTTTGCGGCAGCGTGGACGCGATCCGCGCTCTTAACGAAGGGCGCTGCCTGATCGCCGGATTTCATGTCCCCCTTCAGCCACAGGCCGAGAGCCTCTCGGCGCTCACCTTCCGACCCCTCTTGCAACCCGGGAGGCACAAGCTGATCGGATTTGCCGATCGCAGTCAGGGGTTGATGGTTCCCCGCGGCAACCCGCTGGCCCTGGACTCACTGCGGGCCGTGGCCCGGCAGCGCGCTCGCCTGGCGCTGCGCGACAAAGGATCGGGCACGCGGCTGTTGTTTGACGAGATGGCCCAACACGCAGGCCTGTCAGCCAACGATTTTGCGTTGACGCCGCACGAGGAGCCCTCGCACCAAGCGTGTGCGGCGGCGGTGGCGGGGGGCTTGGCTGACGTGGCCCTGGGCATTGCCTCGGCGGCGGCAAGCCAGGGACTGGATTTTGTGCCCTTGCAAGCGGAACGCTATTACTTGGTCTGCCTGAAGTCTGCCGTGGAAGCACCTGCGGTGGTGGCGCTGCGACAGTTGCTGCAAACCCTTGCCTGGCGGCAATCGCTTGAACAATTGCCGGGTTACCAGGCCGAACAGGCCGGGCAGGTGCAGTCCCTGCGTGCCGAGTTGCCTTGGTGGCATCTGCGCCCCAAGAGGGGGCATGTCGACGATCAGCCCCCGAAACCGAGGGTTAAGCCCTAGTCGCCAGGACAGTTACCCCAAAGAATAGTCGCCCACAGGCAGGGTTTTGAGTTGGGGCGTCCTTAAGTTCGGTACCATTGAGGGTTTACGCGCGCCGCTGTCGTTGGACTGCGAGCGCATGTGTGTGATTTCACCGGAGACCCTTGTGTCTGCACTTCTCAAATTGGCCTTGGGCGTCGACTGGATCAGCGAAAAGTTAGGCCGTGTCGCGGCCGTGGCCGTGATGATGGCTGCGCTCATCTCGGCTGGCAATGCCTTCGTTCGCTACGGGTTCGACCTCAGCTCCAATGCCTGGCTCGAGATCCAGTGGTACCTGTTTGCTGTGACTGTGATGCTGGGCTCACCCCTGGTGCTCAAGCTCAACGAACACGTACGGGTGGACCTCATTTACGGCAAGCTCGGGGGCAAGGCCCCGGTCTACATCGACCTGTTCGGGCTGGTGGTGTTCCTGCTACCCGTGATGCTGCTGCTGGCCTGGCTCAGCTGGCCGCTGTTCCTGAAGATGTACCTATCAGGCGAGATGTCTAGCAACGCTGGAGGTCTGGTTCGCTGGCCGGCCATGTTGCTGCTGCCCCTGGGGTTCGCCTGGGTGAGCCTGCAAGGGATGAGTGAAATCATCAAGCGCGTCGCCTATTTGCAGGGCACGTTCGAGATGGACACCCATTACGAAAAACCGGTTCAATAAATCCCGACCAGGCAGAACATCATGCAAATGGAAAACTTCGCACCCTTCATGTTTGCCGGCCTCGTGCTGGTGATGCTGATCGGTTTCCCTGTGGCCTTTTCGCTGGCCGCCCTGGGCCTGGGTTGTGGCTTTCTCGCCATTGAAATGGGCTGGTTCCCGGCCAGTTTCATGTCCAACCTGCCACTGAACGTCTTTGGCATCCTGGCCAACGACCTGCTGCTGGCCATTCCCTTCTTCACCTTCATGGGGGCCATCCTCGAGAAGTGCGGCCTGGCCGAAGACATGCTCGACTCCATGGGCCAGTTGTTTGGCCCGGTGCGCGGGGGTCTGGGCTACTCGGTCATCATCGTCGGCTTCATCCTGGGCGCCATCACGGGCACCGTGGCTGGTCAGGTGATTGCCATGGCGCTGATTTCGCTGCCTGTGATGATTCGCTACGGCTACAACATGCGCTACGCCACCGGCGTGCTGGCCGCCTCGGGCACCATCACGCAGCTGGTCCCGCCCTCGCTGGTGCTGGTGGTGATGGCCGACCAGCTGGGCCGCTCGGTGGGTGATATGTACAAAGGCGCCTGGGGGCCCTCGCTGCTGCAAGTGGGCATCTTTGCGCTGTACACCTTCGCGCTGGCCATGATCAAGCCCTCCCATGTGCCCGGTGTGCCGCGCGAGGCGCGTACCCTGGAAGGCTGGGCCCTCTGGAGAAAATGCCTTCGAGGCATCATCCCCTCAGCCGTGCTGATCTTTGCGGTGCTGGGTTCCATGGGCGGTCTGCCCGGCATCAATACCGCCATTGCCACCCACTGAAGCAGGTGCCATGGGTTGCGTGGGCGCGCTGGTGCTGGCCGCCATGCACAAGCGCCTGAACGGACCTCTGATCTGGGGCGCCATGCACGGCACCATGCGCTTGACCGCCATGGTGGTGTTCATCCTGATCGGCTCGCGCGTGTTCTCCATGGTGTTCCAGGGCGTCGATGGTGGCCGCTGGGTCGAACACATGCTGTCGGGCTTGCCGGGCGGTCAGGTGGGCTTCCTGCTGGTGGTGAACGTTTTCGTGTTCTTCCTGGCCTTCTTCCTCGACTTCTTCGAGATCGCCTTCATCATCCTGCCCATGCTCGGGCCGGTTGCCGAAAAAATGGGCATCGACATGGTGTGGTTCGGCGTGCTGTTGTGCGTGAACATGCAGACCAGTTTCATGCATCCGCCATTTGGCTTTGCCTTGTTCTACCTGCGCGGCATCGCCGATACCTTGTTCAAGGAAGGGCGCATTGAAAAACCGGTCAAGTCCAATGACATCTACCTGGGTGCCATACCCTGGGTGATCATGCAACTGGTGCTGGTGGTGATCGTCATCTTCGTGCCCGAAACCGTCACGATGTTCCTGGACAAGGAGCAGAAGGTGGACCTGGACAAGGTCACCATCGAGATGCCGGCGCAGGACGACATCAATGCGCAGGACGAATCGGCCGAGAAGCCTTCTGCCGAGGATGAGCAAAAGAAGATGGAAGAGCTCTTCAACGTCAAGAAGTGATCGTGCAGGTTGCGATGGGTATCAGCTTTTGAGTCCTGACCCGTCGCACCGCGCAAACTCCCTCGCACGCTCCTCACGCTGGCTGCACACGTGAACTACCCCTTGCCCGACGAACTCGGGCCACCGCCTTTTCGTTTATCGGGCCTGACGAGCCCGGCTGAAGGACCAGCGTTCACCCGCTCGTACAAGGTGCTGGTTGTCGCCCTGGTCGTCATCGCGCTGGCGTGGTGGGTGCGCCTGTGGCAACAGGGCCACTGGGGCGATCAACCCGGTCAGGGGGGAGGCTGGTTTTTGTTGGCCATCGTGCTGATGGGCTGGACCGCTTGGGCCGTGCTGCGCAGTCGTACCCGCATCGACTCGGACGGCATTTCACAAACCTGGATCTGGCACAAACACATGCCGTGCCGTGAACTCGCCTATGCCCGCCTGATTCGTATCCGAGGCCTGGAGTGGTTGATGGCGCCGCGTCTGTATGTGCGCACCCTGCTGGGCAAGTTCGCGGTGTTTTACATCGCTGACGCACAGGTGCTGGTCGAAGCCGAGCGCTTGGTGCAGGAACTGACCGAATTTCGCCGACCTCGCTGAGTTGAGAACCCCCAAGGGGTCTGGTCAGGGGGCCGTGCCCTCCCCATCTCAACCCCCTGCATGAAAAAAGGGCTGCGCCCCGAAAGACGCAGCCCTGGGTCCGGTGGTTAGCGAGGTCAGAGCTTCTGAGCTTGCATAAAACCATCGAAACCCGCCTCGGTGAAACGGAACCACAGATTTTGCTCGGCGCGGAACTTGGAGTAGTCAGCGTAGACCTTTTTCCAGTTTTCGTTCTTGGCGCTGAGTTCATCATAGAACTGCATGGATGCCTTGAACGCAGCGTTCATCACGTCCTTGGGGAAGGCGCGGAGTTTGGTGCCGGCACCCACCAATTGTTTGAGCGCAGCGGGGTTACGGCCGTCATACTTGGCCTGCATGTCCACGTGCGCGGCGGTACAAGCCGCCTCGACGATGGCCTTGTATTCACTCGACAGGCCATCGAACGCCTTGTTGTTGATGAAGAAGTCCAGTTGAGGACCGCCCTCCCACCAGCCGGGGTAGTAGTAGAAGGGGGCCACCTTGTTGAAGCCCAACTTCAGATCATCGTACGGGCCCACCCATTCAGCCGAGTCGATCGTACCTTTTTCGAGCGCGGGGTAAATATCGCCACCGGGAATGTTTTGCGGCACACCGCCAATGCGCTCAAGCACCTTGCCTCCGAAGCCACCGATACGCATTTTCAAGCCCTTGATGTCGGCCAATGACTTGATCTCCTTGCGATACCAGCCGCCCATTTGAGCGCCCGTGTTGCCGCCAGGGAAGTTGACAATGTTGTACTTGGCGTAGAACTCGCGCATGAGTTTCATGCCATTGCCCTCAAACATCCACGCAGTCATCTGACGGCTGTTCAGGCCAAAGGGGATGGCACAGCCGAGTGCAAAGGTTTCATCCTTGCCAAAGAAATAATAAGGTGCGGTGTGGCAGATCTCGATCGATCCTTGCTGCACACCATCGACCACGCCAAAGGCCGGCATGATTTCACCCGCAGCGTGCACGGACACTTCAAACTTGCCACCGGACATGGCCTTCACATGTCGTGCGAAATCGTCCGCCGCACCGAAGATCGTATCGAGGGACTTGGGGAAACTCGAGGCCAGGCGCCAACGAACGGTGGCCTGCGCATGCACGGCCGGGGCGACACCAGCGGCCAGAACGCCAGCCAGGCCAGCTTGTTTGATCAAAGAACGACGATCCATGGAAATTGCTCCGATAGTTTTCAGTTAAAGAACCATTTCAGTCACAACTGCGCCCGAAACTAAGCTCGATATTCTACGGTTGATCTGCCTTCAGGCCGCCTGGGTTTACCCCTGCAACTTATGCGTGAATGGGGTTAACTCTGTCAGCCCACGCGATGAGGCCAGCCCCACCCATGGCCTCAGCTGACCAGTTTGAGTCCGGGGCCTGCGTAGAGCGCGCTGGTCAACTCAGGAAAGCGCTCACGCACCGACGCCCCAATGCCCGCGGCGTCCAGGCCCATCTGAGCCAGGAGCTTGGCCGGGTCACCATGCTCGGTGAACACGTCTGCAATGCCCAGGGTGAGGACCGGCACTTGAATCCCCGCGTGGGCCAGCGCCTCCAGCACGGCACTGCCCGCGCCCCCCATCACCGCCCCCTCTTCCACCGTGACCAAGGCCTGGTGGGTGCGAGCCAATTCAAACAACAAGTCGGTATCCAACGGTTTGGCCCAACGCATATTGGCCACCGTGGCCTGCAAGGTCTCGGCAGCCTGCAAAGCAGGGTAAAGCAGCGTGCCAAAGGCCAACAGCGCGACACCCTGTCCGCGCCGCCGGATCTCCCCCTGGCCAAACGGCAAGGATGGCAAGCCCGGCTGCACGAGAGCCCCCACCCCAGCACCTCGCGGATATCGCACCGCCACGGCATGGTCCTGCTGGTAGGCGGTGGTCAGCAACTGCCGGCATTCGTTTTCGTCGGCAGGGCAGGCAATGCTCACATGGGGAATGCAACGCAAGAACGGGATGTCATAGACCCCGGCGTGCGTGGCGCCATCGGCACCCACGATGCCCGCACGGTCCAGCGCCAGCACCATGGGCAAGTGCTGCAAGGCCACGTCGTGGATCAGTTGGTCATACGCGCGCTGCAAGAAAGTGGAATAGATAGCCACCACCGGCTTGATGCCCTCGCAGGCCAGGCCGGCCGCAAAGGTGAGGGCGTGTTGTTCGGCGATACCCACGTCGTAGTAGCGGTCAGGGAAGCGACGTTCAAATTCAACCAAGCCCGAGCCTTCGCGCATGGCCGGTGTGATGGCCACCAGGCGCGGGTCCTGATCGGCCATGTCGCACACCCATTGACCGAACACTTGTGTGAAGGTGGTCTTGGGCGCCGTGGTGGGGGGGACGATACCCACGGCCGGGTCAAACTTGCCAGGGCCATGGTAGGTGACCGGATCGGCTTCGGCCAATTCATAGCCACGCCCCTTGCGGGTCACCACATGGAGAAACTGCGGCCCTGACAGGTGGCGAATATTTTCCAGGGTGGGGATCAGCGATTCGAGGTCGTGCCCATCGATGGGGCCGATGTAGTTGAAGCCGAATTTTTCAAACAGCGTGGCTGGCACCACCATGCCCTTGGCCTGCGTTTCGATGCGCTTGGCCAACTCGAACAAAGGCGGCGCGCCCTTGAGCACTTGCTTGCCCACTTCCTTGGCGGCCGCGTAGAAACGACCACTCATCAACTGCGCCAAATAACGGTTGAGCGCGCCCACGGGCGGGCTGATGGACATGTCATTGTCGTTGAGCACCACCAGCAGGTTGCTGTCGGACACACCCGCGTTGTTGAGCGCCTCGAAGGCCATGCCCGCCGTCATGGCCCCATCACCGATGATGGCCACGGCGCGACGGTTCTCACCCTTTTGCCGCGCGGCCAGGGCCATGCCCAACGCCGCTGAAATGCTGGTGGACGAATGCGCTGTGCCGAAGGCGTCGTATTCGCTCTCGTCACGGCGTGGAAAGCCGCTCAAGCCCCCGAGTTGTCGCAGGGTGTTCATGCGATCGCGCCGTCCGGTGAGAATCTTGTGCGGATAGGTCTGGTGTCCCACGTCCCAAACCAAGCGGTCGTAGGGTGTGTTGAACACATAATGCAAGGCGATCGAGAGCTCCACGGTGCCCAGGTTGGAGCTCAGGTGCCCCCCGGTCTTGGACACGCTTTCGAGCAGGAAAGCACGCAGTTCATCGGCCAGCAGCGTGAGTTGATGCCGGGACAGACGACGCACATCCTCCGGGCTTTGAATTTGTTGCAGCAGTGCGGTCATGTCAATGGCTCCGGTCTACCACCCTGTGCGCCAGCGCACGCAAGGCGTGGGTGTTCGTCAACCGACTGTCGTCGAGCGCGGCCAGCGCCTGGGCCAGCAGGTCACTCGCGTGCTGCTGTGAGCGCTCCAATCCCATCAGAGACACATAGGTGGGCTTGTCATGCGCGGCATCCTTGCCAGCCGTCTTGCCCAATGTAGCGGAATCGGCCGTCACGTCAAGCACGTCATCTACCACCTGGAAGGCCAGGCCAACGGCCTCGCCGTAGCGCCCCAGCGCAGCCAGCGCCGCGTCCGAAACATTCCCACAGGACGCGCCCATCACCACGCTGGCGTGCAGCAAGGCACCGGTTTTGAGTCGATGCATCTGACGCAACTGTTCTTCGGTCAGGGACAGCCCCACGCTGGCCAGGTCAATCGCCTGCCCGCCCGCCATGCCGGCGTGCCCCGAGGCCCGGGCCAGCACCTGGCACAGACGCGCTTGTAGGGGTGGCGCCATGGCGGGTTCGGAGGGCTCTTGATGCAAGGGCGTGAGGATTTCAAACGCCAATGCTTGCAAGGTGTCCCCCGCCAGCAAGGCCTGCGCTTCGCCAAACTTCACATGGACCGTGGGCTTGCCGCGGCGCAATACATCGTTGTCCATGCACGGCATGTCGTCATGAACCAGGGAATACGCATGAATCAGCTCCACAGCGCAAGCGGCACGCAGGGCTGCATCCTCGAGCATGGCCTGCGCGGTTGACGACTCCGTCTGGGGCGTGGCCACGGCCTCACGGGCCCCCATCACCAGCAAAGGGCGCAAGCGCTTGCCGCCATCGAGCACCGCATAGCGCATGCTCTCGGCCAAGCCCGCCGGGGCAGACTGGGGAATCCAGCGCTCGAGTGCCCGCTCCACCCGTTTGAGGTGCAAGGCGCTCCAGACAGATACATCAAACGAGGGGGCAGTCATGAGACGGGTTGTACATGGGCAGGGTCAATTCAAGGGCCCAGGCTGGGGCTGGCCGTCCTCGAGCAGTCGGACCTGGTGTTCCACCGCGGTCAGGCGCTCACGGCAGTAGGTCAGCAAGACCGCCCCTCGCTGGTAGGCGCCCAACATGTCATCCAATGCCAGTTGGCCTGACTCCATGCGGGCGACCAGTTGCTCCAACTCCTCCACGGCGGCCTCGTCCAGGGCATGGTCGTCGTCG
>RFTK01000310.1 GCA_009923505.1 Betaproteobacteria bacterium | reverse complement strand
GCCAGGGTGTTTTCGCTGTGCGGGGCCAGATTGACATTCAGGCCTGCCATGCGGGCCACTGCCGCCTGGCTGATGTCGCAGGCGTAGAAGATTTGCCCCCGCAGCGTATGCATGTCGGGGCTGAGCCGAAACTGCAGCAGGGCCTGTTCGTCATAGCCGCGCGCGGCCACATCGGCCTGCGCCCTGCGCAGCAAATGCGTCAGATTGCGCAGAAAGCGGCTGAGCACCGAGACGCTGGCGGTGTGCAGGGAGATGGCGGCCATGATCGCGCAGCCCTGTGTCTCTGGGCTTCAGGCGGTGGCGCCGGTGAGGAAGTCGACCTTGCCGATGGCCACGCCGTTGTGGCGCAGGATGTTGTAGGCGGTGGTGATGTGGAAGTACATATTGGGCGTGGCCCAGGTCTTCACATAGGCCTCGGCCGTCATGGTGCGTGAACCGGTCTTGCCCACGGGGAAGGTGATCTCCTTGCTCTCCAGGCCGTCGAGGGCGTTGGCCGGTACGGTCTTGAGCCAGGCCACGGTGTTGTCGACCCGGGTCACCAGTTCGGCCAGCGTGTTCTCCACGTTGTCGTACTTGGGCGCATCAAGCCCGGTGATGCGCGAGACGCACAGTTTGGGCGCATCGCAAGCGATGAAGATCTGGTTCTTGAAAGGCAGCATGTCAGGTGAGAGGCGGTATTGCACCAGCGCCTGTTCGTCATAGCCACGCGAGGCCACATCGGCCTGGGCCTTGGTCAGCAGGTGGCGCAAATTGCCCAGGAACTGGGTGAAGACGGGCAGTGAGGCGGTCGACAGGGTGGTGGACATGTGAAACCTTTAAGGGTGAGGAGGGGTTAGAACGTCGAGAGTATGCCTGCACCGCATGCACAGTGCATCTGACGTCCAGCGCTGCGGTTGAAGCGCAATGCCGGAATTTGCGCTTCACAAATGAAGCGCAAAAACCTAAAATGCGCTTCATGTTCATCTGGCAAGCATCGCAATGGCATGAATTTCAGGTCGATCTGGCAGCACTGCAAGCGCCGCTGGCCTCCGCACGCTATGCGCAGGGGCG
>RFTK01000309.1 GCA_009923505.1 Betaproteobacteria bacterium | reverse complement strand
GTGTAGCTTGCCCCGGTGTATGCCGATTTCCGGCAGCGGGTAGCCTGCATGGCGGCCGCGCGGCTCGCTGTAGATGAACTGACCGAAGCGGTTGAAGAACACGCTCTCCAGGTTTTCAATGCCCACGGCTTCCAGCTGCGGCTGCACGCCCAGAGCGCAGAGCTCGCGCATCGCATGGGGCAACAGCGTGATGCCCACGCCCAGCTCCTTGACCTGCGGCACGCTCTCATAAACATCGCAGGCGATGCCCCGCTGATGCAGCGAAAGCGCAAAAGCCAGACCGGCGATGCCGCCGCCAACGACCACGATGCCTTGTTCAGTCATGTTCCATCCACCTCAATCGGCCGCAATGCCGTTGCGCTTGATCACCGCACCCCAACGCGGGTAGTCCTTCTGGGTGATCAGGGCCAGCTCGTCGGCGGTCGACGCGGTGGCATCCATGCCTGCGCGGCCGAGCAGGTCTTTGACCTCGTTGCTGCGCACAATGGCGGCAATATCGGTGTTGAGCTTGCTCACCACATTGGCCGGCATGCGTGCTGGCGCGTAGAAGGCGTACCAGAGGTCCACCTCCACTCCCTTGACGCCCTGCTCCTCAAAGGTGGCCACGCCAGGGGCGACCGGGTGGCGCTTAGCGCTGCCCACGGCCAGCGCATTGAGCTTGCCATCCCGCACGAAAGCCTGGGCGATGTGCACCGGCAAAAAGCCCACATTGAGCTCGCCCGAGAGCAGGTCCTGGGTATAGCCGGCCGTACCACGGTAAGGCACGTGCAGCATGAACAAGTTGGTCTGCACCTTGAACAGCTCCATCGCCATGTGGTGGGGCGTGCCCACGCCGGGCGAGCCGAAGGAAATATTGCCGGGTCGGGCCTTGGCCTGGGCAATCAACTCGGCCATGGTTTTGATGCCGGTCTTGGGATGAGCAACCAGCATCAAGGTGCCGTAGGCGGCCATGGAAATCGGCGCGAAGTCCTTGATCGGGTTGAAGGACACGTTCTTGTACATCTGCGAGGCCATCAGCATGGTGTTGGCCCCCATCAATAGCGTGTGCCC
>RFTK01000308.1 GCA_009923505.1 Betaproteobacteria bacterium | reverse complement strand
CGTTCAAGGGCAATGCACCCGCCATGACCGAGGTGATGGCAGGACGGGTGGACTTCATGTTCTACCCCATGATCGGCATGGCCGAACGCGAGGCCCAAAAGCAGTTGCGCCTGCTCGCCATCACCACCGCCAAACGCCACCCCGACACACCGCAGGTGCCCACCACCGCCGAAGTGGGCTTCCCTGGATTTGAGGACTATGTGGGCCCAGTCGGCTTCATGGCTCCCTCGGGCACGCCCGCCCCGGTGCTGGACAAACTGGCCGGCGCCATCCGTGACGCCCTGAAAAAACCTGCCGTCCAGCAACGGCTGCAACAACTGGGCGCCGTGCAGGTGGCGTCAACCCCCCAGGAATACCGCGAGTGGCTGAAAAAAGACTACGCGCGCTGGACGCAATTGATCAAGCTTGCGCAAATCAAGGAGTGAGGGGATGGCGACAAGCCCATCCCCCCTGGCAGCAAACTCTTCTGCCTCGGATCACTCAGCGGTACAAGCGTTCGCACATCGAGAGCGCGACAGCACCACTTTCCTGCAAGCGGATGCACTGAGCCTGTTGCCCGCCCAGTTGAAGACGCTGGGCATCCGCAAGCCCATGCTCATCACAGGCGCGAGTGTGAGGAGCCAGCCCAGTTACCAGCGGGTGCTCTCCTTGCTAGACCCTTGGCAACCGGTGATCCTCACGCCCGTGCCCTCGCATGCCTCGGTGCAATGGGTCACCCAGGCTGCTCAGGTCGCCCGGGATCACGGGGTGGACGCCTTCATTGCTTACGGAGGCGGCAGTTGCTGCGACACCGCTCAGGCCACCGCCTTGCTGCAGGCCGAGGGCGGGGATCTCACGCAATACGCGATTCGGTTCACGCCGCCGAGCACCCTGGTGGCACCCACCCTGGTGCAACCCAAGCACCCGGTCATTGCCATTCCCACCACAGCCAGTGGCGCCGAGATGACGCCCAGCATGGGCATCACCGATGAGCACGGTCACAAATTCATCCTGCACGATGTGGGCACCATGAGTCGCGTGGTACTGCTCGACCCCGTGGCCAATCTGGAGGTCCCCCCGT
>RFTK01000307.1 GCA_009923505.1 Betaproteobacteria bacterium | reverse complement strand
GTCATCAAATCAAAATAATAATGAAGTAAAAGAGGATTTCTTAGAAGTTGATTCTAAGATCCCAGGGCAAAATTATGTGTGTTTATCATTTGTTTCTCCTGAAAAGTTTTTAAAGCAAAAGGAGAATTATTTTATGTGTAAGTTTATGGAGAATTTTTTTAACACTGACGACTTATTAACTACTGAAGTTAGAGAGAAAATGTTGAAGAAAGAACATAAATTTACATATGAAAGTATTAATGAATTGTATAAGGATTGGAAGTTTGGAAAGTCAGAAACTTTAGAGCATGACTTTTATGAATTATCTGATTTTAATACAACAATGAGAACTCTTAAGGTTCGTGGAGTATATGATACTCAAAAGGAAGCATCTGTTCGCGCTCAAGTATTAAGAAAGAAGGATCCTTCTTTCAATGTATTTGTCGGACAAGTAGGTTATTGGTTGCCTTGGGATCCTGAGCCTAATGCGGTTCAAGAACAAGAATATCAAGAAGGTATGTTAAATGATCTTGTTAAGAAGTACAATGAGAATTTGGATAATAGAGATGATATGTTCGAGCAAGAAAAGAAGGATAAGATTGAACGAGCCCGAAAGGAAGTCCAGGCAAAAAAAGATGCACTAAAAGAGAAAGACCAGGGATTACCTGAGAAGCCTACTACTGACGAACAAGACAAGCAAAACATTGATTCTTTGAGAACAATGGTTGATGATGCTGATAAGGCTTTTTATGAAAATAAGAAGAAGGTAGAGCAATCAACGACCCCACCTTCAGCTACTGGGATGGAATCTCTTGAGGCACCTGATCCATGGTTGGCTAGAAAGAATGATGTTGTCTAGTAGTAGATTTTAAAAAATCTACGGCAAAAGTTTGGATTAAAAAAAAGTATTGCAAAAGTTTAAAAATATTTTTGCTGTTCTTTTTAGAAAAAAGAACTTTTGCTGTTCTTTAGTAGATTTTAAAAAAATCTACGGCAAAATCTTTTCTAATACTTTTTTGCTGTTCTTTTTTCTAAAAAGAACAGCAAAAATATTTTTAAACTTTTGCAATACTTTTTTTTAAT
>RFTK01000306.1 GCA_009923505.1 Betaproteobacteria bacterium | reverse complement strand
CATCTTGGATAATGCAAGTTCACATAGGAATGAACGGATACGAGAGTTGATAAATAAACATAACCAAGTGTTATATGCGGTTCCTTACCAACACTTTACCAACGCCATAGAGAATTTCTTTAGTGTGTTCAAGTCTAAACTACAAAAGAAGGTAGGGATTACCTACCAAGAACTCAAGCATAACATCAATGATACTGTAAAGGACATTCCAAGTGAAACACTTTATCGTATTTTTCAAGGTTCGTATGAGAGGGATGAAAAATATAAACGGAAATCATCAAGAAAGACACAACGCAAGAAGAAATTCTATCAAGAATAAGATTTTTATGGTGTCATAAAAATCGGCGTTTTAAATGTCCAAAGGTGTAAAATAATTATTTCTAACAGAAATTATGGAGCTATACATATTCGTTCATCTATTCATTCTCTAATACAAAAAATAAGAAAATTTAGAATAAGAAAATTTAAAACTAATGTTAATGAAAAGTAAAGCAATTTATAAATATCCATAAAGGACATTTATAATTTTCCTATAAAAATTTTATTGTTTTACCCGTTACCATATATTTTTTACCTTTTATTTCTAATAAATCATTTCCATCATCATCTGGATCAATTACCATTCCACTTAATTCTGACTGAATATCAAATAAATTAGATATGTCAACGCCAGCTGGATAAACAAGGTTACATATACCACTAAATTTATTATCACGATCATGTCTAATTATAATACTTTTTACGTATTTATTATTTTTTTTATAAAATTCTATATGTTTTTTATACCAATTCACAATTTTTTTAGCTATTTTTTCTACATTTACTACTTCATCTTCATTACGAACAGACACACTAAATGTAAAGTGTATAGATTTCTCTGTTGATTTCTTTTTTTCATTCTTTGCCGATTTCTTGGCTGATTTCTTTACCGATTTCTTTACCGATTTCTTTACCGATTTCTTTACCGATTTCTTTACCGATTTCTTTGCAGATTTCTTTACCGATTTCGTTGCAGATTTCTTTACCGATTTCGTTGCAGATTTCTTTACCGATTTCGTTGCAGATTT
>RFTK01000305.1 GCA_009923505.1 Betaproteobacteria bacterium | reverse complement strand
GCTATGTGCAGGCCGTCTTGCAACGTGATGTGCGGGATCTGGCCCGTATCGAGCAACTGGTCGAGATGCCCCATTTATTGCACTTGCTGGCCCTTCGCAGTGCGTCTTTGCTCAACCTGGCGGAACTCTCCCGCAGCACTCGGCTTGCACAGAGCACCTTGAAGCGCTACTGCGCCCTGCTGGAGATGGTGTTTCTGATGGTGCGCCTGCCACCCTGGGAGCGCAATGCTGGCAAACGAATGGTCAAGGCACCTAAAGTCTTTTTGCCCGACTGTGGCCTGCAAAGCCATTTGCTGGGTCTGACGACACACAGCCTACAGGGCCTGCCGGGCGTGCCCGGTAGCCTGGTAGAGACCTTCGTGCTGACCGAGTTGCTCAAGCATCTGGCTTTTTCGCCATCGCGCCTTTCGCTCTGGCACTATCGCACTCACAGCGCAGTGGAGGTGGACTTTATTCTTGAGAACCGCAGGGGGCAGATCACCGGCATCGAGGTCAAGGCAAGTGCCAGCGTGGAGGCCAAAGACTTCAAGGGACTGCGCCATTTGCAGGAGACCGAAGGCCCCATCTTCCAGCATGGGGTGGTGCTCTATGCTGGGCGTGAGGTGGTTCCCTTCGGCGAAAAGCTGTGGGCGGTGCCGCTGTCGGTCTGGTGGTCTTGATCAGTCTGACGCCATGGGCACGGCACCCGAAGATGGTTGCCTGGCCATGCCCAACCGATGCCGCAGGCAAAACCCAAGAGCATGGGTGGCGCGAGGCCCTGGCCAGGTGAGCTACTGGGTCCTCAGCCCGAATGTGCCCTGCTGCATGAAGGGCCAGATCGCTCAGGCCGTCCCCTCGTCGAGTACGCCCTCGCTCAGATGCCCCACATCGCCCCAGCCGACCAGACTAAAGCCCTGCGGTGACCACAACAGGCGCTTGATGGCGGCATTGTCCAGCTCCCAGCTGCGGGCGGCTTGCAGGTGCCGATGACCGGCTGAGCCTTCACTCGAGCGAGCCAAAGTTCGCTTTGGGGCGGCCTTTGTCACTTTGAGGGAGTGGGTCAAGCAGCTTCCTCTGGCCACGTGTTGACAGTCACCTGC
>RFTK01000304.1 GCA_009923505.1 Betaproteobacteria bacterium | reverse complement strand
TGCGTCATGCGCTCACGGGCAATCAAGGGCAAGAAGTCGGCAGCCTTAAACCCATCAACAAGAATCAAAGCGCCATGTACCAGCGCCATGGTGCAAAGCTGTGCGATGAGCCCCGTCACATGCGAGAGCGGAACGGCGACAAGGCTGCGATCCAGGGTGCCAAGATCCATGCAAAAAGCGTAGTGCATGGCGGAATGAACAATTCCTAAATGGGTCAGCTCAGCACCTTTTGGACGCCCTGTGGTGCCGGATGTATAGAGGATATAGAGCGGGTCAGTCAGGCGCAGGTCGCCCGCGTAGCGGTCGCGCACGATGCGGCACAGCAGGTTCTGCATGGGCAGGCTGCAGTCAGTCATCTCCTCGATCTGGAACAGGGCCGGGCCGGTGCCTGCGGCCAGTTCCTTGAAGAATTCGTCGGGCTTCCAGCACGTGGCGTCGGCGCTCACGTCGGGCAGGCCGCGCACATCGGGCGTATCCATGTCCGAGATGTTGCGTTCTTTGATGCGGGTGGGTGCCACCCCGAGCGTCGGGGCAATGGTGCGGCTGATCTGCTGGCCGAGGGCGGACTTGCCGATGCCGGGTTCGCCCAGCAGGGCAATGACGACTTCGTGGCCTTTGGGCTGGCTCCACGTGGAGGCGATGATGTCGGCGGCTTCGGGCAGGGTCACGGCGATGCTGTCAGTCTGAGTCAGGTTCATGATGTAAGTCTCCTTTGGGTGGTGGTTTGGATTACGGGTTGTCGCGATCTTCGTCGGCCCGGGCGGCCCGGGCGAGGTCCTCGTGGTAGAACGGGTAGGTCTGGGCGCAGGTCGTGCAGTAGAGGTTCGGCGTCGCGAACAGGCGGATCAGGTCATCGGCCCAGTGCAGGGTGCCGCAGTCGTGGCACTGGCCCACGTAGCCGTTCGCTTGGCAGTCGGCGCAGACCCGGTAGCGGGTGCCGTCAATGGTCAGTTCAGCGTCGTCGGTGTGGTGGCCACACTGGGTGCAGGGCGTGGGCGTTTCGTCGGTCGGCGGTTCGGTCATCTTCCAGTCGTCGTAGCTACGGAACATGGTTGGGCTCCTTGTCTTGTGTGGTGGAT
>RFTK01000303.1 GCA_009923505.1 Betaproteobacteria bacterium | reverse complement strand
TGGTCACACACCCGGCGGTGCTGCAGGCCCATGTGGTGCCCCTGCCTGACGAGCGCATGGGCGAGATCGGTGTGGTGTTCGTGGTCCTGCGCGACGAAATATCCGTTACCAATCAGGAACTGATTGATTTTTGCAGTGCACGCGTGGCCCGTTTCAAAGTGCCGCGTCATGTGCTGCGCATCCTGGCCCAGGACATTCCCGCCACACCGTCGGGCCGGGCCCGCAAATTCCTGCTGGCGCAAATTGCCGCGAAATCGCTGGCAGGCGCTGCCTGAACACGCCCATCTGCAGCGCTGGCAGGCACGAAAATTTACCCACCCACAGCCATGACACAAACTCACAGCCTCATTCAGGGCCGGCCCGCACAAGGGCTGATCACCATCGACACCCCCGTCGGCCACCGCCTGATTGGCGTGAAGAAAAAAGCCGCGATTCAACTCATGGGCTCGCGCCTGTGGGGCCGCTTCAACCCCAACCATTGGGATCCGGTGTATGCGGCCCAGACCGGTCTGAAGGCGCCAATACAAACCGGCGAGATGTCCAGCGCCTACATTGCCGAGATGTGCGTCAACCACTTTGGCGCCCAGGTATTCATGAACGCCCGCATCGTCTGCAAATATGTGGCTTCGACCCTGGCCAATGAGGTGATCACCACCCACGGCGTGGTCAGCGAGAAGACGCCCAAGGGCAAAGGCTATCGCTTCAAAGTGGATGTCTGGGCGGACAACGAAGCCGGCGACAAAAAGACCGTTGGCTGGATCGAAGTCGATGTCGGTGTCTGATCGGCACCCAGCAGCAAAACTTAGAACAGGACAGATCATGAACACAAGCACCGTCCGTACCGACGAACTGATGCCGATGACCGAGATCCAGATTCAGCAGGTGCGCGACTTTGTCGGTACCCTTGATTCAAAGTCTCAGACCTACTGGGACATGGTGGCCATCGGCGACGAACTGTCGCGCGATCTGCATATCACGCCCGAGTTGGTCATCCTCTACGCCGATGCGGTGGAGGACTACAACCCCTGGTACGAAGGCTGGCGCATGAACACCTGGCATATTCCGGGCGAATCACCGTT
>RFTK01000302.1 GCA_009923505.1 Betaproteobacteria bacterium | reverse complement strand
GCAACCTGCTGTTCATCTGGGATCTGATTTTCGGCAGCGCAAAAATCACCCGCCAATACCCGGAGCGTGTGGGTCTGATCGACGACCAACTGTTTGGCCAGGAGCGCTGGTACCACCAGATGTTCTACCCCCTGCTCCAGTCCAAGCGCAAGCACAGCGCACTGCGCTTTGGAGGCGAGATCTACCCGGCGCCCGACGCCATGCCGCCAAAATCTGCCCCATGAACGACGCCACAGACGCCCGCGTTATCGAACTGCAGGAAGCCCTCGCTGTGCAGCAAGCTGCCTACCTGGCTGCGCCCTGCCCCTCGGCACGGCAGCGCCAGGACGACTTGCGCCAGTTGGCGCGCATGCTCACCGAGCACAAACAGGCCTTGGTCGAGGCGATCGCGCAGGACTACGGCAGCCGATCGTCCTTTGAAACCTTGTTTGCCGAATTTCTGGTGGTGATACAGAGCATCGGCCATGCCCGCAAGCATGTGGTGCGCTGGATGAAGCCACAGCGCAGACCGATTGACATCGTCCTTTACCCCGGCGCGGGCAACCGGCTGATCCCGCAACCACTGGGGGTGGTCGGCGTGATCGTGCCCTGGAACTTTCCGCTCAACCTGAGCATGTGCCCCCTGGCCTCGATCTTTGCCGCCGGCAACCGGGCGATGGTCAAGATGAGCGAGAACTCGCGCCACCTGGCCGAGCTGCTGCAAGACATCAGCCCGGCCTACTTTCCTGCGGACAAGCTGCGGTTTTTTGTCGACAAAGGTGGCTTGGGGCCGGTGTTTTCGGGCTTGCCCTTTCATCACCTGCTGTTTACCGGCTCAAGCGCCACTGGCAGGGCCGTCATGGCCAATGCGGCGCGCAACCTCACCCCGGTGACACTGGAGCTGGGCGGCAAGTCGCCAGCCATCGTGGGACCAGACTATCCGGTGCGCACGGCTGCCGAGCGCATCATCTGGGCCAAGCTCTTCAATGCCGGACAGATCTGCACCTCGGTGGACTATGTGTTTCTGCCCGAAGGCGCGGTCGACGAATTCGTCGCGCATTGCAAGGAGCTGGTGGCTCAGCGCTACCCGGACCTGGCCAGC
>RFTK01000301.1 GCA_009923505.1 Betaproteobacteria bacterium | reverse complement strand
GTATTGACGAGGTGGGGCCGACACGCCTGAGCGCCATCGAAGATGCGCTGGTTCGCGGCTATGGGCTGCTCTTTGGCATGGGCGTCGATGCGGCCTACAGCGCCTACACCGGTTCGGTGCTGGCCTCGATGGGCAGCTCGGTGGGCGGACACATGCAGGTGATCACGGCGGTGCGTGGGCCGGTGGTGCGCGTGCTCAACAGCTGGGGCACGGGCTGGGGCGATCAAGGCTATGCCAACTTCGATCGGGACTTCTTTGCCACCTTGCCCATCAATGACCTGTACGCAGTGCAGTGGATTCCAGAGGTGACTGTATGAGGCGCTTGCACCTGTTGATCCTGCCGCTGGTTTTTACTGTGGTCTCCTGCGCCAGCGCGCCGCAGGAGACCATCCTTGATCCGCAAAGCTATGCGCCGACCTCCTGCATCAGTGCCTGTGCGAACGCGGCCCGCTTGTGCGGGCCGGATGTCCTCAAGCCCGCCAACGGAACTTGCACCGACGTCTGCAGTGCCACAGAAGCTGGCGGTGGTGACTTTCGCACCGGCTGCTTTTCTGCGGCGCAGTCCTGCGCGCAGGTGGATGTGTGCTCGCGCTAATGGCTCGGGCCTTCCCAATTTGCAAAACGAACATAATCTAATGTAAATCCGAACACTCTTGAGCGATTGAACTTTATAATTTTCGACAGGCCCTTGAGGCACCGGGCAAATGCGCAGCCCATGGTCCAATTGCTTTGGACTTGCGACTATAAAAAATCGGGGAGACAACATGAGAAGACGGTTCATCGGCATGGCGCCAGCGCTGTTCATCGGGCCCATGCTCGCCGGATTCGGCAACGTTCGGGCACAGGCAGGCTACCCCAGCAAACCGATACGCATCATCACGCCTTACGCCACCGGCAGCAGCGTCGATGCGGTGGCCAGGATTGTCGGCACCAAGCTGTCCGAGGCGCTGGGTCAGCCGGCTCTGGTGGAGCCCCGCCCGGGTGCCAACACCATCATTGGCTCGGAAGCGATGGTCAAGTCGGCGCCCGACGGTTACACCTTCTTGCTGATCTCGACCACGCATGTGCTCAATGGATTGAT
>RFTK01000031.1 GCA_009923505.1 Betaproteobacteria bacterium | reverse complement strand
GCTCCGATGGGCCTGGTGGTGTCCATCAATGTCATGACCGGCATGCCGACGCAGGATGTCTTCAAGGAAATGCGCGCGCTCTTGGGCCGCAGCCCGGGCTTGCGTGCCTTCTCGATGCACACCCTGGATGAAGATCCTGTCGTGCGGCGTGCCTTGATGCAAACAGCCATCGACCAGATGGCTCAAGGACAGGTGAAGGCGCCGCCAGCACACGTGCTGAACCTGTCACAAATTCAAGAGGCGCATGCGCTCCTGGATGCCGGTGCCAGCCGGGGCAAACTGGTGATCAAGTTGTGAATCAACGGAAGGACCTGTCATGGCCGCGAACTTCTCCCCCCGTCTTGCCCACATGGGCATCGCCTGTATCGACATCGACACCATGATTGACTTTTACACCTCGGTGTTTAACCTGGTGCTCACTGACAAAGGCCCAGGCAACACGTTTCCCTACATGCTCGCCTTCCTCAGCGCCAACCCCAGTCAGCACCATCAATTGGCCATGGCACAAAGTCGACCAGCTGGAACACCCAGCACGGTGATGCAGTTGTCTTTCAAGGTGGACACCCTGGACGATTTGCGCGAAGCGCGTCGTCGTGCCCTTGACAAGGGAGCCACCAAAATGCGCGGCCTCAACCACGGCAACGCCATCTCCATTTATTTCATGGACCCCGAGGACAACACGGTCGAGGTGTACTTGGACACGCCGTGGTATGTGGCCCAACCCCATGGGGACCCACTGGACCTGGACCATGCCGATGCCGATATCTGGCGCGAGACCGAGGCCATCGTACGGGCCGACCCCACCTTCAAGCCGGTGGATCAATGGTCTCGAGAGGTGTTTGGCTGACCTGGGAGATCAGCCCCACACGCCAGGCAGGGTGTTTCAGGCCTGCGGGGGTGATCTTCCCGTTAGGATCGGGGTTGGAACCATTTTCCATCATTGAATGAGTCAGGAGCCTCCCTATGTTGTGCAAGAAACTTCACCATGCCGCTTTCCGTTGCAAGGATGCGGCGCAGACCGTCAAGTTTTACACGGAGATGCTGGGGCTGAAATTCACCCACGCCATGGGGGAGGATCATGTGCCGTCGACGGGCAAATACAGCCCTCATGTGCACATCTTCTTTGAAATGGAAGACGGCAGCAACATTGCATTCTTTGAGTGCCCACTGGATCCCGGAGAAGCCTCAGGTCGTGATTCCCAGACACCCGACTGGATCCAGCACTTTGCCTTCGAGGTGGCCGACATGGACACGCTGGTGCAGGCCAAGGCAGATCTGGAGGCCAAGGGGTTGAAGGTGGTGGGGCCCACCAACCATGACGATTTCATCACCTCGATCTATTTCTTTGACCCCTCGGGACACCGACTGGAACTCACCACCCGGACTTGCCATGATCCTGTGCGTCTGAAAGCGTTTGAAGACGAAGCGCCGATGGTGCTGGATTTGTGGAGCCAGACGCATGACTGGTCACAGCGCGAAAAGGTGTTTGGCAGCAAGGAAGGCTACAGTCGCTGAGCCGATGGTGTGTGAGTGCACATGGCAGGTGGGTATGCAGGCTAAAAGGTATCCTCATGGAGGTGAATGACGCTTCAGCAGCGCTAGGCCTGACCACGGATGTGTTGATCGTGGGCTATGGGCCGTCTGGCGCCACGCTGGCCAACTTGCTAGGGCGCCGAGGCCATCGGGTGGTGGTCATCGATCAAGCTTTGGAGATTTATGACAAGCCCCGCGCCATCACGGCAGACCAGGAGGCCTTGCGCATCTTCCAAGAGATCGGTTTGGCCGACGAGATCACGCAAACCACCACGCCGCATCCTGGCACCGACTTTGTGGGCGTTCAGGGCCAGGTGATCAAGCGTTTCTATCCGGCTGATCCACCCAACCCGCTGGCATGGGACCCGTCCTTCATGTTTGTCCAACCCGAGCTCGAAGCCACGCTTCGCCAAGGCTTGCGAAGGTTTTCGCAGGTGACGGCACTGACCGGGCATGCTTATCTGGATCTGCAGCCGTCAGAGGGGCACGTGCAGGTTCGGATCCAGCGCTTGTCCGATGGGCAGGTGCTGACCCTTCAGGCGCAGTATGTGGTGGCTGCAGACGGGGCCACCAGCACCGTGCGCAAGCAACTCGGCGCCCCCATTGAAGACCTGGCGTTTGACGAATGGTGGATCGTGGTGGATGCCTGGATTCGCGGCCCCCTCCAACTGCCAGAGCGCTGTGTGCAGTACTGCCGGCCTTCGCGGCCTGGCACCTACATCGTTGGTCCTGGCCATTTGCGGCGCTGGGAAATCAAATTGATGCCGGGTGAGACTCCCCAAGACTTTGCCGACCATGACGCGGTATGGCGAGTGCTGGGCGAATTTGTGGACACGAGCCATCTCGAGCATTGCCGCACGGCGGTGTACCGTTTCCACGCTCTGGTGGTGGAGCAGTGGCGACAGGGGCGGGTATTTCTGATGGGGGACGCGGCTCACCAGATGCCGCCCTTTTTGGGACAGGGCCTGGGTGCGGGTATCCGTGACGCCTACAACCTGGCCTGGAAACTCGATGCAGTGATGCGTGGACTGGCGCAAGATGCTTTGCTGGATACCTACACAGAAGAGCGTAAACCCCATGTTCGAACGGTGGTTGCCCACGCCAAGGCGTTTGGCTTGATCATTGGTGAGTTGGATCTGGAGCGGGCGGGCCTGCGAGACCAGGCCCTGGAGGCCGAGTTGCAATCCGGCCGTGCGGTGACGGTGCGACAGAAATTCATTCCAGGCCTGGAAGGTGGCTTGATTCATCACGAGCCAGACGGGTCGCGATGCGCCGGTGCTGGGGCGTTATGCATCCAGCCTTGGGCCAGAGCCTCGGTGGCAGATGCGTGGTGTCGTCTGGATGATCTGACGGGCGCTCGCTTCACCCTGATCTCGACCTCGGCGGCCTGGCTCGCTGACTTGTCTACACACGATTTGGCGGTATGGCAGCGATTGGGCGGTGTGATGGTTTACCTCGGACCGCCACCTGCCATTCCTGTCCCCGCCCCTGTGTTGCGCCTGGAAGAACGCGATGGTTTGATGGCGGGTTGGCTGCTCGCGCAGGGTGCGCATGCGGTGGTGGCCCGTCCCGATCACTATGTGTATGGGACGGCGCAAACACCTGACGCACTGGTTCGACTGATCCATGGACTGTCGTGCGCGCTCTTGTCCCCCTCATCGGTTGCAGCCTGAAGGCGGCGGCTTGCTCTTTTTTTTTAGGAAAGTACTCCATGCTCAACAATCAAGTGGTTCTCGTGTCAGGTGGCAGCAATGGCATTGGCGCCGACTGCGTCCGGCAATTTGCGCAGCAGGGTGCGCGGGTGGTCATCGGTTTCAACCGGGGCCGTGATCGGGCCGATGCCCTGATACGCGAATTACCGGGCCAAGGGCATGCTGTCATGCACGTGCCCCTGGAAGACAGTGCGGCCCATGCGGCCATTGCCCAGTCGGTGGAACAATCCTTCGGTCGTTTGGACATTCTGGTGAACTCGGCGGGCTATACCCAGCGCATCGCGCACAGCGATCTGGACACTCTCACGCCCGAACTTTTCAACCAGTTATTGACCGCCAACGCGGGCGGGACCTACTCGCTCACGCGCGCGTTGATGCCACTACTGAAGCAGTCGGGCGCCGGGCTGGTGGTCAACGTGTCCTCGGTGGCGGCTTTTGCGGGTTCGGGTAGCAACATTGCATATTGCGCGGCCAAGGCCGCCATGGATACCATGACCATTGCGCTGGCCCGCGCCTTCGGCCCGGCCGTGCGCTTTGTCTGTGTGTCTCCCGCGTCGGTTGACACTGGGTTTGTCCAAGGGCGCAGCCGTGAAGAGATTGAGAAAAAGGCGGCCAAATCGCCGCTGGGTCGTCTGGTCGTCCCGCACGATGTTGCCTTGGCAGTCCTGGCTTGTGCCACCCACCTGAAAACCGCCACAGGCACTCGCATTGTCATCGACGGTGGTGCCTCCCTTTAACTCTCTGTCAAGGATCTGACATCATGCATCTCAACCGCCGCACTGTCTTGACTTCCATGGCCGCACTGGCCGCACCCGTTGCCTTGTCGCAAGGATGGCCCAGCAAGCCGATCCAACTGGTCCACGGGTTTGGGGCAGGGGGCAATGCCGATGTGATCGCCCGACTGGTTGCGCAAAAGTTGCAAGACCAGATCGGCAAACCCGTGGTGGTGGAGATCAAAAGCGGCGCGGGCGGCATGATTGCCACCAACGCCGTTGCCAAGTCCGAGCCCGATGGACACACACTGGTCATGCTGACCGGCGCGCACACCGTGTCTGCCGCCATGCGCAAGACCTTGCCCTATGACCCGGTGAACGATTTTTCGTTCATCTCCACCGTGACAGCATTTCCTTTTGTGATTGCAGTGCGACCCGACCATCCGGCCAAGAACCTGACCGAACTCATTCAGATGGCCAAGGCATCAGCGGGCAAGATCAGCTTCAGCTCGGTGGGAGTGGGATCCACGCAGCATTTGGTGGGCGAGTTGTTGGCGGGTTCTGCGGGCGTGCAGTTGTTGCATGTTCCATACCGAGGTGGGGGCGCGCCCGTTCAATCGGTGATGGCGGGCGAGGTGGACTTGCTGATCGATACGCCCACTGTGGCAGTTGCGCACTTGCAGTCAGGGAAATTGCGGGCGTTGGGGGTGACCCATGCCACGCCCTGGCCCACGCTGCCGGGGGTGGTGCCCGTGGCACACACACTGCCGCAGTTTGAGGTGCGATCCTGGCTGGGACTGGCCGCGCCGGCGGGCGTGCCTGTCTCCATCGTGCAGCGTCTGAACGCTGAAGTGCAGAAGTTGCTGCAACGTCCCGACGTGATTCAAACGCTCACCCTGGCGGGCAGCGCGGCGTCCTACAGCACACCCCAGGCCATGCAGGACATGGTGCAGAGCGACATTGCCCGCTGGCGCAGCGTGATTGCCCAGCGAAATATTCAGATGGAAAACTGAGCTGCACGCGCTGGTTTTGAGCTTGAGCCGACCTTTCTGACGAGGTCTGGTGCCCAAGTCTTTTCCCTCGCCGCTGTAGGGGCGTCACCCAATTGAATCAAGTGATTGAATCGGTTGATATAATTTTGGTGACGCAGATGCCATGGCTCTATTCGCCCGAGGCTAAGCCATCCGATTCCAGGAGCCTGACCCATGAATTTCGGCCTGACCCACGACCAAGAAGCGATTCGTGACCATGTGCGAGCCTTGCTCGACGAAGTCTGCTCCATGGCATATGTCGAACAGTGCGACGCCAATGCCAAGCCGCCTCGCGAAGCCTTTCAGGCGCTGGCCAAGCATGGCTGGTTGGGACTGATTGCGCCCCAGGAATACGGGGGGGCCAATGGCAGCCCCACCGACCTGGCGGTCTTGCTGGAAGAGACTGGCAACCATTTTGAGGAATTGGGTTTGTGGCTATTTCGTAGCTACACCTTTGGCTGTTACGCCATTTTGAAAAACGGCACAGAAGCGCAAAAGCAGTTTTTTGTGCCCAAAACCGTCAGCGGTGAATTCACCTACGCCTTTGCCCTGACCGAGCCAGATTCCGGCTCGGATGCCGCGTCGTTGCGCACCCGCGCCGATCCAGACGGCGATGATCACTTCATCGTCAATGGGCGCAAGCAATTCATCTCGGGCATGGACATAGCCGACTACGCCCTGGTGGCACTGCGCACCAACCAGCAAGCCAAGAAGCAACTGGGTATCAGCACCTTCCTGGTGGACACCAAGTTGCCGGGCATCGAGGTGCGTCGAATCAAGACACTGGGTCAGCATTCCATCGGTACCACCGAAGTCACGTTCACCGATGTGCGTGTGCCCCGCAGCGCCTTGCTGGGTGAGCTCGACAAAGGCTGGTCGATTTGTGAGGACACCTTGCGCTATGAGCGTCTGTGTCTGTCCGCAGCACGCATTGGTGCAGCCCGCCGCGCATTCGAGTTTGCGCTGGACTACGCCAAAAATCGCACCCAATTCGGTAAACCCATCGGATCTTTCCAGGTCATTCAGCACAAGTTTGCCGACATGAAGATCATGCTGGACACGGCTCAGACGATGGTGCGCCGCTACGCCTGGTTGATGGAAAATGGTGAGGCCGAGCGAGCCGATACCGCCGTGCTCAAGTACTGTGTGGGGGAAACTTTCAAGTCCATCTCCGACACCTGCCTGCAAGTCCTGGGGGGCTATGGTTACTGCAACGAGTATCCCATCCAGCGGTTTTTTCGCGACTCACGGCTGGCCACCATTGGTGGCGGCACCTCCGAGATTCAAAAAAACATCATTGCCGCGTCGCTGGGTTTGTAACCCAGTCGTGCGCCAACTGCAGCGCATGGTCCAGTGGGTTGTGCTCCACCACCGTGCCCACCAGGCCCCACTGTCTCGCCCGCTCGGCGTTGATCAGACGACCCGTCAGGGCCAGGTACGACAGGGCCCGGTGTGTGGCCATCAGGCCCACTGATTTCACGATTTGCCCCCCTGGCACAAAACCAAAGTTGATTTCCGGCATGCCCAAGCGCGCGTCAACATGCGCCGTGACATGGTGGGAGCATTGCAGGATGGGTAAAGCACCGCCCAGGCAATAGCCCTCGACGGCCGTGAAGATGCGTTGCGGCATCTGGCGCAGCAGGTGACAGCGCCAGTGTTCGGTGGCCGCTCGGGCGCGACGCAACTCCTCGGGGGGGCGGGTCGAGCTGTCAAAAAAGTCCTTCAGGTCCATGCCGGCACAAAAGTGTCCCCCTATGCCGTGGAACACCAATGCGCGAATATCGTCGCGGTATCGGGTGTCCAGCAGCACCTGCTCCAGGGCCAAGGTGAGTTCCACGCCAATGGCGTTGCGTTTGTCGGCACGATCGAGTCCGATCATGCGAATGCCGCTGCTCAGGTCTTGAATGTTCAGCATGGTTCAACCGCCCAGGCCCGGCTTGGATTTGCCGGCCAGAAAGTTCTGCACACCCGAGGCGCGAGCTGACGCACCGCCGGCTTGGCGTGACTTGAGCTCTGCAAATTTGGCTGCAGTGAAATTGACCGCTGCGTCCCAACTCATGGTGTCTACGTGGGCCACCGTTTCCTTGGTGAATTGCAGGGCCAGGGGGTCTTTCTCTACCAGGGAGCACGCCAGATCGTAGACGTCGGTCTCCAGGGCGTCAGGGCTGCACGCCAGCGTGATGAGGCCGTTGGACTCGGCCTGAGCGCCTGAGAATGTCAGCCCTGGCACCGCCCAGTCAGCCCATGCGCTGGCTTGCATCCAGGCCGGACCTGGGACGCACGGGGGATGGGAAGCCAGCAAAGCGGCATCTGCGGCGGTTGGCATGAACTCGGCATTCTCTGCGGCTAGCACCAGGTCGCAACCTTCCATCAACTTCACAGCGGCCCCATGGCACGCGCCGACCACCATCCCAATGATGGGTTGAGGCTGAATCTTGAAGAGACGGCTTCTCCACTGGTGCAGACAGTCCAGGGCGGCACGCGCACGGGGCAGGTCGTGGCTGACCAGACGCGAGAAGTCCTCCACATCCAGGCCCGAGGAAAACTGCGTGCCCGTGCCGCGAAGCACTACCACGCGAACATCCTCGCGCCACGTCAGGCGCTTGAACAATTCGTCCAGTGAAAACAGCATGTCTGGGCTGAGGGCGTTGCCCTGAGTCGGCGCGTGCAGACTGATGGTGAGAATGCCATCGGTCAGCTGGGTGTGCAAGGCCTGATGGGTGGCAACCGGGGTATCTGGCATAGGGGTCAGAGATTCAAGGGGCAGCCCGAAAGCCCGCCGCTGCATAGGCCACGAGTTGATCCAGCGCCACTTGCCAATTGCGCGTGTCCAGCTTCTCATCGGTCAAGGATTCGATGCGTCCGGGCAACGCCATGGTGTAGACCATGGAACCTAACAAAAAGTGAAAGCGCCAGTTCAACTCGTCAGCGGGCAGTTGAGGAAGGGCTTTGCGCAAGGCCTCCAGGGTGAGTCGGCTGGATTCATTGAAAGTTTTGTCCAGCACGTGCCGACGCACTTCTTCGTTTTCAAAAGACAGGCGAGCACGCAGTCGGGTGAAGGCGATTCCTTCGGGGGTGCTGAGGGCTTGCAGCGCCGGTTGAAGAAAGGCGCGCAGCACGTCTTCGAGCGCCGGTCGTCCTTGGCGGTTGGTGCGCAACGCAGACAGCAAGGCCATTCGCTGCTGGGCAATCGGTTTGGCACGCAATTCGAACAATTGTTCCAGCACGGCGAGCTTGGAGCCAAAGTGGTAGTGCGCGGCTGCACTGTTGACCCCGGAAGTGGAGGTGATTTCCCGCAGACTCACCCCATCAACCCCGCGCTCGCTGAACAACTGCTCGGCAGCGAGCAGGATGCGTTCGGGCGTGCTCAGGGTGGCGCGGACAGCGGCATGTGTAGAGGAGGGTGAGCGCTTGGTCATGGTGGCGTTGGGCGGAGCGCAGGGTCGCGTTGACTTCAATTAAATCATATGATTTAATCGTTTGAAACAATTATTTCCACGCACAGGCTGCTTAATTACACGGCGGTCACGTTCAATCTCCCGATAACTCACGACAGGTCGCGATGGGTGAAATCCACTACGAAACGATAGCCCTGGAGCAGCGCTCGGCCGTGGCCGTGGTGACACTCAACCGTCCCCAGTCCATGAACGCCATCAACCTGCAGATGCGGCGTGAACTCCATGAAGCCATGGGCATGCTTCGGCGTGACGAGACCGTGGGGGCAGTGGTACTGACCGCAGCCGGCGACAAGGCGTTTTCGGCGGGGATGGATTTGCGCGAGTTCTCACAGGTGCTGGCTCAAACCCCCTTGCCTGAACTGCGCCGCTTTCGCTGGGAGCCGGGTGAAGGTATCGCTGACTTTGACAAACCCATCATCGCTGCCATCAACGGTCTGGCCATCGGGGGTGGCGTTGAATTGAGTTTGATGTGCGACATCAGCTTTGCGGCGCATTCGGCCAGTTTTGCTTTTGCCGAAGTCACCCGTGGATTGATGCCGGGCAACGGCGGTACTCAGCGCCTCACGCGACGGGTCGGACGTTCAAAAGCGCTCGAGATGATTTTGTCAGGCCGAACCGTGCAGGCCGATGAAGCGCTGACCATGGGTCTGGTGGACCATGTGGTCGCTGCGGATCAATTGCTGGCGCGTGCGGTGGGTCTGGCCCAGCAGATAGCGGCTCATGCGCCTGTGGCCGTTCGTGCGGCCAAGTCTGCCATTGTCCGAGGCGAACACCTGTCGTTGCAAGACGGCCTGAATCTGGAGCGCGATCTGGCCACTTTTTTGTACACCACCGAGGACGCCCAAGAAGGTCCTCGTGCCTTTGTCGAGAAACGACCGCCTCGTTGGCAAGGGCGTTGAGGAATTCCCCATGAAGCTGTTTCGAACCCTGCTGTTTGCGCCGGGCGTGCGCCTGGAGTTGTTGACCAAGTCACAGGGAGGGCAATCCGATGCGCTGATCTTTGATCTGGAGGATTCGGTGCCGCACAACGCCAAGGACGAGGCGCGGCGCAATGTGGGGCAGGTTCTCCAAGAGGGCTTGCGCAAGCCCATGTTCTTGCGCATCAACAACCCCAGGGCGGGTGACTACCAGGCCGATCTGGCGGTGCTCGCGAGCCAGGCTTCGCAGGGTAATGTCATGGGGGTCATTCTGCCCAAGGCGGAGATCACCCGCGACATCGAGTTGGTGGGACAGGCGTTGACCGACATCGAGTTACGCTTTGGATGGCCGTTGGAGTCCTTGAAAATCCTTCCCTTGGTGGAAACCTGCCTGGGCTTGCGCAACACCTTCGACCTGGCCTCGGCTTCACCGCGGGTGTGCGGCATGTCGTTGGCCAGCGCTGAGCAGGGTGACTTCATGGTGGATCTGGGGGGGCGTTGGACGCCGCAGAGCCTGGCCCTGTCCTATCCCCGCAGCAAGATGGTGGTGGACGCGCGTGCTGCCGGCCTTCAATGGCTGGTGGATGGTGTGTTCATGAATCTCCAGGACCTCGACGCTTTGCGCACCGAATGTCAGATAGCCCGTGAATTGGGTTTTGTGGGGAAGATGGCCATTCATCCCTCGCAGGTGGAGGTGATGCAGCACGTGTTTTCACCCAGCGAATCAGAGCTGGCGTACGCGCGCGGCCTGCTCGAAGCATTTGCCGAGGCGGAGGCACGGGGTCTCGGCGCCGTGCGTTACCAGGGCATGATGGTGGACTACGCCAACGTGCGCCTGGCCCAGCGCACCCTGTCTCTGGTGGAGACCCCGTGAGCCGCAGTTCGAGCACTGCACAGGCATCGTCGCCTTTCCCCTTGACGAGCGAGATGATTCGCTGGGACTATCCCCCGCTCAGATCGCTCGCCGATATCGAGGCCATTGAAAGCATTCCGCTGGAGCAGCGCATCACGCGCTGGGACTTTGCGCAAAATCTGCTGGATGGTTGTCGCTTGCAGCCGCAACGAGCCGCCATTCATGTCACCCATCTGGGCGATATCGACGGGCCTGTTCAAACGTGGACTTTTGGAGACCTGGAGGGCCATGCGATCCAGATCGCCAACCTGCTCAGAGCCCGAGGGATCGGTGCAGACGATGCGGTGGCCATCATCGGGCCTACCGTGCCCGCCATGTTTGCCTTGCTCATGGGGAGCCTGCTCGCCGCACGCCCGTTCCCCATCAACTGGATGCTGGACGCCCCCGCCTTGCACGACCTGATCGTTCAGTCCGGTGCCAAAGCCGTGGTGGCCCTGGGACCCACGCCGGGCTTTGAAGTGTGGGAGCATGTGCAACACGCCGTCGAGCCATTACAGGGACGGGTGCCGGTGCTGACGGTGCATGACCCGTTTGGTCCAGCGCACCCCAACGATCTCCTCCGTGCTGCAAGCGAACACCCTGGCGACCAGTTGATGTTTGAGCGACCCACTGCGCAACGCAACAGTGTGGCGTGCTATGTGCATTCCGGGGGTACCACGGGGCATCCCAAGATTGTCAAGATCTTGCACGGCGGACTGGTGTTTCGGCAATGGGCGGCCAGCCTGGGCCTGGCCTTCACACCACATGACGTCGTGCTCTCAGACACGCCGCTGTTTCATATCGGGGGTCTGCTGGTACGCGGATTGGTCAGCACGGCGGATGGACACACCACCATCATTCCCAGCATGCATGGGGCGCGCGACAAAACCTATATCGCCAACTACTGGCGGTATGTGGAACGTTTTGGTATCACGCAAATTTCAGGTGTGCCCACCACCTTGTCAGTGCTGGCTAAGAACCCGCCCACCACCGAAAACATTGCCTCCCTGCGGCCCTTCTTCGCGACCGGTTCCACCGCGATGGCGCCGTCGATTCAGGATCGCATCGAGGAAATCACCGGTGCACGGACGCTGCAAAGTTACGGGTTGACTGAAAACACCAGCCACGCCACCCTGGATCTGCGTGATGGCGAGATTCGGCGGGGTTGTTCCGGCGTTCGGGTGCCTTATGTGCAAGTGCGTATTGTTCGCATGTCTGAGAAGGGTGACATTGAGTGCGATTGCGCCGTCAACGAGATTGGTATGGTGGTGTTGCGAGGGCCGGGCGTTGCGGGGGGTTATCTGAATGCCGATCACAACCAGGGGGTGTTTTTGCCCGATGGCTCGCTGATCACCGGCGATCTGGGTAGCCTGGACGGCGAAGGGTATATCCGCATCAGCGGACGCAAAAAGGATTTGATTATCCGAGGCGGGCACAACATCGAGCCCCGTCTGATCGAAGACGCCTTGCTGCAGTGTCCTGCGGTAGCCTTGGCCGCGGCGGTGGGCAAGCCCGATGCCCACGCGGGCGAACTGCCGGTGGCTTATGTGCAATTGCACCCGGGTGCCAGCATCACCGAGCAGGCCTTGCTGGAATTTGCAGCAGCCCACATTCCCGAGCGTCCAGCGGTGCCCAAGGACATCGTGTTTCTGGATCGTCTGCCGCTCACGGCTGTGGGCAAGCCCCAAAAGCATCTGCTGCAAATAGATGCCGCTGAGCGCGTGTTCCGCCAGGTGTTGCAACCCTTGACGTCGGCGTGGGCGCTCAAGGTGGAGACATCCGGCGGTGGCTTGCTTCTCACGGTGAGTGTGAAGGGGGGTGGGCCCCAGGCGCACCGCCAGGTGGACAGTCTCCTCAGCGCCTTTGCGGTGCGCTACAACGTGGACGTGTCGTGAAAATCCTGGACATTCGTGAAGTCAGTGTGCCGTTGCGCTCGAGCATGCGCAACGCGGTGTTTGACTTCAGCGAGATGACCACCTCGGTGGTGGCGGTCATCACGGACCGTCAACGGGACGGTCAACCTGTGGTGGGCTTTGCATTCAATTCCACCGGTCGATATGCCTGTGGTGCTGTCATGCGGGCGCGGATGATTCCGCGGTTATTGACGGCTGATCCGGACAGTTTGCTCGATCCTGCCACGGGCCTCATCGATCCTGCACGGGCCCTGGCCTGCATGATGCAACGGGAAAAGCCAGGGGGTCACACCGAGCGATCGATCGCGGTGGGGACGATTGAAATGGCCATTTGGGATGCGGTGGCCAAGGCGCAAGGGTTGCCCTTGCACGTGCTGCTGGCGCAACAATTCAATGGGGGCCATTACCCAGACAAGGTGCCGTGCTACGTGGGGGGCGGTTGGTACGCGCCGGGCAAAGGCGTGCCCGAGTTGTGTGACGAGATTCGTCAGCGCCTGGATCAGGGCTACACCACCATGAAAATCAAGGTGGGCGGCGCCAGTTTGTCAGAAGACTTGCAGCGCGTGGAAGCGGCCATTGGGGTGGTGGGGGCGGCTGATCGTCTGGCGGTTGATGCCAATGCAGGTTTTACACCGCAACGCACCTGGGAATACGCCCGGGCGCTCGCCCCCTATGGATTGCGCTGGTTTGAGGAGCCGACCGATCCGCTGGACTTTCAACTCTTGTCTGAACTCGCCACCGAGTATCCCGGCACATTGGCCACGGGAGAGAACCTGTTTTCCACCCAGGATGTGCGCAACCTGTTGCGCTTTGGCGGATTGCGGGCTGGGCGCGATATTTTGCAAGTGGACATTCCTCAGTCGTATGGCGTGGTGCAATTCACCCGCACACTGGAGGTACTGCAACACCATGGCTGGTTGGCGTCGCAGGTGTTTCCCCATGCAGGCAACCTGATGACCTTGGCAGCGGTTGCGGGGTTGGGGTTGGGCGGTTGCGAAGCCTATCCGGGTGTGTTTGGTATCTTCGCGGGCTTTGCTGACGATGCGCGCGTGGAGGAAGGTTTCATCACCCTCTCGCAGCGACCTGGCATTGGCTTCGAGGGGCAGCAGGCTTTGCATGATGTCATGCAATCACTGTTATGACCCGTGACGTTTCAGGGGGATGTCATCAACCGGATTGCAAGAGATAGCGAGTCAGTGCATGCTGGACGACGAGTCTGCAAGCATCTGACACAGTGAGAAACCGTCAGCGAATGAATACAAGGAGACCCATCATGGCACATTCATCAGACAAGCCAACCGTGCATCTCAAGCGCCGCCCTGTGCTGGCCTTGATGGCAGCCAGCCTGGCAACCCCACTGAAGGCTCAAACAGCATGGCCCGACAAGCCCCTGCGTATCGTGGTGCCCTTTGTGCCGGGGGGTCCACCGGACACGGTGTCACGACTCATCCTGCCCAAACTGTCGGAACTGCTGGGACAGCCCATCATTGTGGACAACCGGGGAGGGGCGGGGGGCAATATCGGCAGCCAGATCGTGGCCAAAGCCGCACCGGATGGCAACACCATTCTCATCACCTCGGCAGCCTTCGCAGTCAACACCAATTTTCCGGAATCCGGGTACAACGCCGAGCGCGATTTCATTCCCGTCACCATTGTGGCCAATCAACCCAATGTGATTGTTTCGCATCCGAGCCTGCCGGTTCGCACGATACCGGAACTCCTGGCGGCCGCACGGGCCACCCCCATGGCCTTTGCCACACCAGGCAGCGGTACCACGCCTCATCTGACGGCCGAGAACCTGTTCAACCTGACGGCCAAGCTCAACATGACGCCCATCCATTACCGAGGCGCAGGCCAGGCGGTGGGTGCGGTGGTCGCGGGTGAGCCCAAGGTGGGGTGTCTGGCCATGACGGCCCCCATGCAAAACATCAAGTCCGGCAAACTGAACGCATTGGCCGTCACCAGCGCCAAACGACTGGCGGTGTTGCCCGATGTGCCGACCCTGGTGGAATTGGGCTACCCCGACATGCTGGATTACACCTGGGTGGGGGCCTTTTTGCCCGCAGGCACCCCGGCCGCCATTCAGAATAAGTGGTACGACGCGTTGTCCAAAGCGTTGGCACAACCGGAGGTCAAGGAAAAAATTCAAGCCCTGGCTTTCGAGTCGATTGCCGACACTCCAGCTCGCACCAGTGAGTATGTCAAATCGGAAATTCAACGATGGGGTCAGGTGGTGCGCCGCACCAACATCAAGCCCGAATAACCATGACCACACCCCGCATCACCCGCTTGCCCGATGACTTCCGCTGGCCTGGAGGCCGCCGCCTGGCGGTCATTTTCAATATCGCCTATGAGGCCTGGTCCGATGGACAGGCGCCCGGCATCGGTCCCATGGGCAATGTGCTCAAGCCAGGTTTCTTTGACACCAATGCCCATTCATGGGCGTCGTTCGGGCTGGTGCGAGGCATTCACCGTTTGCTGGATATCGCCGAAAAGCATGGTGTCAAAACCAGCGTCATGGTCAATGGCGTGATTGGCGAGCGCGATCCCCAGACCATTCGACGTTTGGCCGACCTGGGGCACGAAATCGTCAACCACTCCTGGGGCATGGATGTCATCCCGGTGTATTTTGACGAGGCGGGTGAGCGTGCCAACTTCACCCGCAACCACGACATCCTCACCCGCACGGCTGGCGTCGCACCCACGGGGTGGATCAGTCCGCGTGGCACAGGCAGTCCCATCAGTTCCCGGTTGTTGGCCGAGGCGGGCTATCTGCATCATGGGGATGTCAACGACGACGATCGCCCGTACATCATGGACTTTGAGGGGCGGCGCATCGTGGGCATTCCTTTGACGATGGACGTGAACGATTTGCCCATTTGCGTGCGCTACGGGCAGGGCGCTCGGCACATGCTCGATGTGTTCAATGACACCATTGCCGCCATGCGCACTGAACAGGTGCCCTTGCAACTGGACGTCACCGCACACACGCACGTGATGGGGCGCCCCTCGGGGGCCTGGGTGTACGACGAAATCATGTCGCTCGTCACAGCCAGCGATGACATCTGGGTGTGTACCCGCGACCAAATGGCCAGGTACTTGCTGGAGCATCTGCCGACTTGAGCCGTGATCCACTCCAGCCAGCACGTGCTTGAGCCCGGGGCTCACCCCTTCTTCAGCATCCCCAACTTTTCGATCAAGGCCCGCTCGGCATAAAAGCTGTCGTGGGCAAACTTGGTGTATTGCTCGGTGTTGAGATAAATGACGCTTTGGTCGTATTTGTCGAACGTAGCAAGGACGGCAGGGTCGTCTAACGCACTCTTGAACGCATCGTGAAGGGTCTTCACCACGGCGGGGTCCATGCCCTTGGGACCGCACACGCCGAACGGTGAGTCGGATACGGTTTGATAGCCCAGCTCATTCAGCGTGGGGATATGTGACCAGCGTTTGGTGCGTTTACTGCCATAGGTGGCCAGGAGTCGCAGTCGACCACCGTCGACATGAGGTCCCCAGCCGGTGGCATCGCTGGCCGCCATGACGTGCCCCCCCAACACTGCCTGCATGTTTTCGGCATTGCCTTTGTAGGGGATGTGATTGAGCTGAATACCGGCCTTTTGCGCAAACTCCTCCACGGCGAGATGTGGGCTGGTGCCGGTGCCGGTGGAACCATAGGTGAGGGCGCCAGGATTCGCCTTGGCGAAGTCCACAAAGTCCTTGATGGATTTGAGGGGGGAGTTCGTGGGGACGACCAGACCAAACGTGTAGCCGGTCAGGCAGGCAATCCAGGTGAAGTCCTTGAGGGTGTCGAAGGCGGTTTTTTGCATGTGGGGAATGCGAAACGCCCCTTGTGGAATTTGGCACACGGTATAGCCATCGGGCTTGGCGGTGAGCATGTCCACAGCGCCTAGCATGCCACCGGCCCCGGGTTTGTTTTCAACGATGACACTTTGTCCCAGGGCTTTGCTGGCACTCTCGGCCAGGCTGCGCATGACAACATCGGTGGAGCCACCGGCTGGCCACGGGCAGATGTATTTGATGGTGCGATTGGGGAACGCACCGGATTGCGATAGCGCAGGGAACGTGACTGCTGCGGCCAGGGCGGATCCTGCCTGGATAAAACTGCGTCGTTGGGTCATGGGAAATCAACTCTCCAATGGGAATGCGTGCAAAGGTAGCGGTAAATGCATGGCTCGTCATCCAGGTTTACGCTTAGGTAGACGGTACTTGCGCACAAGGCTCTGACTTCAGGCCATTCAGATCGTGGTGAACCCGGCTGGCCGCATCAGCGAGCCCACAGTCGAGAAACGCTCAAGAGCCCACCCAGCCCCGCGGCGACAGCACCCAGCACGATGGCATGGCCCGCGCCCACCGGTGCAAAGAGGTTGAAACACAGGGCCACCAGCGCGGCACCACTGGCCTGTCCAATCAAACGTGCCAAAGCCACCATGCCGCTGGCGCCACTGCTGCGCTCGGGCGGGGAACTGGACATGATGGCGCGCAGATTGGGCGATTGGAACAAGCCAAACCCGATACCGCATATCGCCATCCCCACACCGATCATGGTGGTGGAGGTACCAACCGTGACCTGGCTGAGCCACACCATGCCCGCACTGAGGATGCACAAGCCTATTCCTCCCATGATGGCCGGTGGGTATCGATCAGAGAGGCGGCCGGCCAGGGGTGCGGCGATAGCCACGACCCCCGCCCACACCGTCATCAACGTACCGCATTCCACCGCACTCAATTGGAGTTCCTGCAGAAAGAAAAAGGGCAGGGCCACAAAGGCCAGGCCCTGAGAGGTGAACGAGCAGACCGCGGTGAATACCGACAGGCTGAACAAAGGCCGGCGAAGCAAATCCACTGGCAGCATGGGGGCTAGGTGGCCACGCTGGCGCCTCAACAAGGCGTAGCCGCTGACAAGCATCACCGCGAATGAGGCGCTGAGTACTTCCAGACTTTTTTGTTGGGCCACCGCACTCAAACAAAAAATCAATGAAGCAAAACACAGGGCGGACAGCAGGGCCAGCACCAGGTCGTACGGCTGTGGGGCGATTTTTTCTGTGGCGTTGGGCAAAAAACGCCAGCCCAGCAGCCAGCCCACCAACCCCATGGGCACCATAAAGCCAAACAGCCAGGGCCACGGGCCCACCGAGAGCAACAAGGAAGCCACCACGGGTCCCAGGCTATAGCCGGATCCCACGATGAATGCATTCAGTCCTACGGCCTGGCCAAGCCGGTTGGTGGGAAAAATTTGTCGAATCAGGGCCAGGTTCACACTCATCAGGCCCGAGGCGCCGATGCCCTGAACAGCCCGGGAAACCGCCAGCCACTCCAGGCTGGGCGCCAGTGCACTGGCAACGGCCGCCAGGTTGAACAATGCAACGCCCACCAGAAACACCCGCCGTGCGCCCCACAGATCCCCCAGTGCAGCAAACGGTAACAGGGTCGCGACCACGGCCAGTTGGTAGGCGTGCAGAATCCACACCGACTCTGCGGGCGTATGCTGGAGTGCTGCCGCAATGGCGGGCAGGGCAGTGTTGGCAATGGATTGGTCGAGCGAGCCCAGCCAGACCGCCGTCATCAAGGAGCCTGTGGCCAGCCAACCCGGCGGGGAAGCGAGAGAGTCAGGGCGGGCAGCGGGCATGCCCGATTATCGGATGAGGTGCGGCGAGCTTGCCGGCAGCTTATTTGGAGTGCGGGCGAGCGTTGGTTTTTTCATCCACCTGGTGTGACACCTCATCCACAGCTGTTTGAACCAGTCTGATCATCTCGTGCAGGGCTTCGCGGCGGTTGTCAAACACCTGATGCAGCGTGAAGCTGTCGGGTTGCAACTGCTCAAACTCCTCGGCGGTGACCACGCGGTGTAGCTTGTCGCGTTCAATGAGATACCAGAGCGTGCCAATGTCCATGGTGCAACTTCAGAGGAGAGTGATGAGTTCAGGGCTTGCCGCCACTGGGGAAATATTTCTTGAAATCCTTGAGCAGGTTTTCCTGAGACTGGGGCAACAACTCGAACAAGGGAGGGCGTACCCGCAACCAATCAGCGTCATGATACTGAATCGACATCAGGTACTTGAGGGCGGGCACTTCAGGCAAACCCATCAGCATGCGCGCCAAGTGCAACAAAGGCCCATCGTCGGTGCCGATCGCATTGCCTGCCACAGACAGCTTGGTGGCGGACGGGGGAGACACCAGTGCGGTCATCACGCTGGGGATTAAGTTGGCCCAACTCGACACGCTGGTGTGCAGGCCCAGCTTACCGAGCGCAACGGCTTGTAACTCGTCATTGCTGTAGAGCGGGAGTTGAGCCGAATACAACCGAAGCCAGTCCTGCATGTGCGACGCGTTACGCGTCTGGTCAAGGATGCCGGCGTAGGAGCCCGGATGTTTGCTGACCACCTCATTGACCACATAAGGTTTGAGGTCCGGCGCGCCAGCTCGGTAGGGCGATGCCAGGTACAGATGCGTCGAGATACCACGCGTCAGATCTGCCACCTGGTTGAAAAATTGCGCAAGCCCCTCTTGTGTGGGCTCATCTTCCGACCGGGGGGGGCGCACAATGCAGCCTTTCAGGCCCAAGGCGTTGGCTTGCCGGATGACTTCCACAGTTTCTGCCACACTGGAAAAACCGGCGTGCAAGACGATGTCCCGACCTGAGACACCATGGGTGGTCAGTTGCTTGACGGCTTCCAGACGCTCTGTGGCACTGAAGGAGAGGCCCTCACCGGCTGGCCCAAAGAGGACGACGCCCTGAATACCCTTGACGGCCAAGGTGCGGATGTGTGTGATCAGTTTACTGTGATGGAGGGTGAGGTCCGGTTGCAGGGGCATTAAAACATCCACCCACACACCTTCAAGAGCGCTGGAACCTGTTGTCATGTCAGTTGCGTCTCCTGCTTGAAGCCCGTCAGCGATAGAAACTCCACTCAGGCCCTTGGGGGGCGGTGCAGAGCACCTCTAGATGATCACATGAAAGTTCGGTGGGTGTCAACGAGGCTGTGACTCTGCCAGATTAGCCGGCGAAGGGTAAGTCCGAATACTCGATACTCCAACTCCTATCAAGATAGAGACTTATCGACAAATGAGGAGTGAACAGATGGTGGAATCGACGGCCCATTCACCGGTGAAGTCTCTTCACATCACGCAACAGGAGATGCAGGCGCGGGTGTCGCGCTTTCAGGATCTCAAGCCCTTGCCCGTTCAATCAGCAGATGACGTACCCCAGGCAGCGCGTGACGTTGTGTACGCACGAGAGTTGTTGTCGGTGATCGGATTGGACGGAGATCGCAAAACGGCCATCAACACCGCTGCGCCAATTGTTGGTGCGGGGGGCATGACCATGACCCTGGCCCGTTGCCCTCCTGGGCAAGGGCCTGGGTTGCATATACACAAAGACACCTACGAGACCTTCACGGTGCTGGAGGGTAAATTTGAAGTGATTTGGAATGAGGGGGGGAAGAACTCGATGGTGCTGGAGCGCTTTGACACCATTTCCCTGCCTCCCCAGGTCTACCGCGCTTTCACAAACGTGGGGGCTACCGATGGCTTGCTGCAAGTCATCATCACGGGGGGCGTCCATGACATGAACGACATCGCGTTCGCCCCTCAGGAGGCAGCACGCCTGGACGCGATAGCCCCCCGGGCGCGACAAACGTTTGAAGCATTGGGGTTCAGGTTTCAGGGAGGCGGGATATAAGTCAAGGATCAGCAGTCGTTACCCGGTCGACACAGGGAATGAAGTAACCGATCTGTTCAAGCCTTGGAGCCCGGGATCACCCTTGCGGTGTATCACATGCTGCGAATCATTGAGTTTTTACCGAGTCATAAGGCAGTCGGTTGTACAGCGAGGCATTGATGGCATACGAGGTGATGTCCTCAAACCAGATGGTGTTGCCATCTGGGGCGGCCTGAGCCACCATGTCTCCCGCTATCGTTGTGCCGGCACCAGGCTTGTTGTCAACAATGACCTGTTGTCCAATATGGAGTGAAATTTTGGCGGCAACGGCTCGTGCCAGCACATCCGAAATGCCCCCGGAGGCAAATCCGACCACCATGCGGATAGGCTGACGCGGGTAATCGGACTGAGCCCAGGCGGACACCCAGCTGAACAGAGCTACATGCAAACAAGCGCGGAAAAACGATGCCACGCTGACCCCAGAAAGGTTCATCAAACGTTCTGCGTTACATCAATTACCCTGCCTCGACAACGGCTCAACTCATGCACAGAAACGGGGCGACCTAGGCTCACGGCCTGTCACGTCACGACTTGGCCAGGGTCTGGGCCGCCTGTATGGCTGATTTGGCGTCCAGCGCCGAGCTGGCGGCCTGGGCATTCTGAGCCAGGGTGCCCAACATCCGTGCGCCATGCTCCACAGCAATTGAGCCATAGCTGATATCACCCATCACCACGCAGTCCTTTTGCAATTCGGCCCGTTCTGAGGCTTCAATGTTGCCTTGCACACGACCTGCCACGATGACGCGGTTGGCTCTGATATCACCGGTGACCTCTCCGGTGGGGCCAATGGCGACTGTGATATTTCGATCCGCCTGAGACTCGATACTGCCATGAACCTTGCCGTCCACCCGCACACTGTCCAGCAGAACCAGACGACCCACAATCTCGGTGGTGCGTCCGATCAAGGTGTCAAAACGCTCCTGGTTAGAGGAGAGGGATTTGTCTTTGGAGTTTCCGAACATATCAAGCCTTTGCCAGTTTTAGGGTTTGAGGTAAGTCATGACTTTCAAGGGATCTACCACGCGGTCATGACGAAAGATTTCAAGGTGTAAATGGGGGCCGGTCGAGCGACCTGTGCTGCCCACATCGCCTACCATTTCCCCTCGCTTGACCAATTGGCTGAGCACGACATGTCGGCGCTGCAAATGGGCATATCGGGTCAGAAATCCATCGGCATGCTGGATTTCAATGACGTTTCCGTAGGTAGCGTCAAAGCCGGATCGAACCACGCGGCCTTCGGCAGCGGCCAACACCGGGGTACCCGAATCGGCTGAGAAATCGATGCCTTCGTGCACAGCCAAATTTCCCGTGAAGGGGTCGTTGCGCAAGCCAAAGCCACTGCTGACATGAAACACGCCCGCAACAGGCAAGCCATTGGGCAGACGCTCCAGCCAATCCAGTCGCGTCTGCCAATCCTGATAACTGTCTTTCACGGCACGGTCCAGCTGCTCCAAATCAAGAGCCGTCTGTCCCATGGCCTGGTGTAGCGGGACCCTGAAAAAAGGGATGCCAAATCTGGGCGAGAGCAAGGGGCCACCGCGACCAGCCGGCGGACTGGGTGACCTCTCGTGCGTGACTTGTGGAGTTGCCAGTTGAATCAATCGAGACTTCAACGTCTCAAGTTGTTGCAGATCATGGGCTGTGCGATGCAATTGATCCCTCAACTCGTCCAGCCGGGCCCGGTAATCGGACTCCATGCGCTGGTGCTGTGCTTCGGTCGTGACTCCGCCCATGCTGCGCGCCAGTTCGGGGCTGTACTCCACCGCAAAACGCAGACCCACCCAGTTCAAGACAAAGCCCAACAACACCAAAACGATCGTCACCACGCCCGCTGCACGCAACATGGTGCGGGCCGTGATGGAGATAGTTCGAACATGTCCGGTCGGGCCGGATAGCCACATCAATTGCATAGGTTTTCAGCGCTGCGTAACAGGTTCAGGTGATACGGCCCTGACCGCTCAGGTAGAGGGAATGACGCGATGTGCGTCGGTACTATGGAGTAAATCTAACAGCATATGATGTGTCCAACAATCGGGAGAATTGGTAAGAGCCGGACGCGGAATTGTCTTAGAAGGGGAAAAATGACGGCTTTGGAATTACATCTCAGTTGTAAATGGACATAAACGCTTGGAGCCTCGGTTTCTAGGTTCCTGGCAAAAGGGGGGGATTACCGTGCCGCGTATGACTGATTTCCTCTTGTCTTGCACTCTTCATTTCGTCAGCGCTTCACATCAAAAGGACGATATCGAGATTACCTCGACGCCATACCCACCTGGCCGATCGATGTGCCTGTCTCACCGGCGCTTGAGGATGGTGTGCGTGGCCTTGAAAATTCTTCATCAGACTGGACGACGTTCTGATGTTGCAGAGGGCCAGTGTCAGGGATGATCGTCTTGGACAACATCTCAACGCAGGGCTCTGGTTAACCCGCATTTGATGCTAATACGACTGAACCAGGTTGACAAATTTGATCAGGCATTTTCATACTGTCTTTTGAATGATCAACATCAACCTGGAGTCATCGTCATGTTTGAATATTTTCGCGGCAATTATGTTTGGAATTTGGCGACCAACCTGACCCTGGGTTCGGGTGGGTTGATCGGTGAGATTGATACGGTGGCCCGCAGCATCGTCGATGCGGGTTTGCGCAACGACGACCCGGCGCAAGAAGAGTGGGTGCAGGCCTTCATGCGACTGGCCGGTCATGTGCATGAGCAGGCCCGCCGCGATGAGCAGGCTGGCCATCTGCAAAGTGCCGGACGCAAGCTGATGCGTGCAGCCAACTACTACTTTGCGGCGGAGCGTCAAACCCATCCCAAAGACCCGCGTAAGACCATGCTCTACAAAACTATGCTGGAGTGCTTTCAAAAGGGTGCCACCTGGCGCCGCGAGCCGATCGAGTGGGTCGAAATCCCCTATGAAGGCAAAACCATGCCGGCCTTGTTCGTGCCCTCGGGTTTGCCGGGGCGCTCCCCCTGCATGATTCACTTCGACGGTCTAGATGTGAACAAGGAAACCATCTACCTCAGTGGCATTGCCACCGAAGCGCGTCGTCGTGGCGTGGCGATGTTGATCGTGGACCACCCGGGTGTGGGTGAAGCCTTGCGTTTGCGGGGCATGCACGGTACCCATCAGATTGAAAAAGCGGCCACGGCCAGCATGGACTGGCTGGAGCAGTGCACCGATGTGGACGCTGAGCGTGTGGGCATCATGGCGCTGTCTTTGGGTGGCTACTATGCCCCGCGTGCAGCGGCCTTTGAAAAACGCCTCAAGTGCTGCATTGCCTTTGGTGCGCAATGGAATTGGCATCGTACCGTGCTGGCTCGCTTGTCGCCTAACGCCACCACGCAGCGATCGGTTTCACATTTCGCCGAACACCTGAATTTCGTTTTTGGCAAGGCAACCATCGAGGAGTCCTTGCAAGAAATTCAGCATTTCAATCTGGAGTCGGTTGCCGCAAAGATCACATGTCCGTTCCTCGTCGTGCACGGCGAGAACGATCGCCAAGTGCCCTTGGCAGATGCCCAAGCCTTGTACCAGGCGGCGGTCAACAGCCTTCAGCGCGAATTGCGCGTCTTCACCATCGATGAAGGCGGGGCCGAGCACTGCCAGGCCGACAACGGCAGCCTGGCAGCCGACTACATGGCCGATTGGTTCGCCCGCGTCCTGGGTGGTCAGGTGGCTTGATTTTTTGGAGAGTCTTATTTCTTAGAGTGAACACATGAAACATTGGTTAACGCGTGTTTTGGTGGGCTGTGCGGTTGCATGCTCCAGCCTACTGGCAGTGGCCCAGGACTATCCCAATAAACCCGTCAAGGTGTTGATTCCGTTTCCACCCGGAGGGCCTACCGATGTGCTGGCACGCCTGGTGGCCCAAAAACTGACCGAAAACCTGGGGCAGCCTTTTGTGGTCGAAAACCGACCCGGTGGTACCGGCACCATCGCTTCGGGTGCGGTCTCCAAGTCAGCGCCTGACGGCTACACCCTGTTGGTGGCTTCAACTTCGAGCCACATCAGCCCCTACTTGTTGCGCAACAGCCAAATCGACCCCATGAAAGACTTCACTGCGGTGGCGAACCTGGCGACATTGCCTTTTTACTTTGTGACCAATCCTCAGGTGCCTGCGCAAACCCTGCAGGAGTTCATTGCGCTGGCCAAACAAAAACCCGGCACCTTCAACTTCGCCTCGCCGGGCTCGGGCAGTGGCGGTCATTTGTGTACCGAGATGTTCATGCGCCTGACGGGTGTTCGCATGACCCACGTGCCGTACAAAGGTGCGGCGCCAGCGGTACAGGGTCTGATAGGAGGCGAGACACAGTTCATTTGCGACAGCATTTCAACGTCGCAACCCCATGTCAAATCAGGTCGCCTGCGTGGGCTGGCCTTGGCCTCGCCCCGTCGCTTTGAAAGTGCGGCCGAAATCCCCACCACCGCCGAGGCTGGTCTACCCGAATTCCAACTCAGTTTGTGGTTTGCACTCTTTGGCCCGCCCGGCATGCCGCCCGCCATCCCGCAAAAGCTCAACCGCGAAGTCAACCGTGTGCTCGAAACCCCCGAAGTCAAATCTCGTATCGCCGCCATCGGTGGCGAATCGACGCCCAGCAGCGTCGATCAATTCAATGCTTTCCTGAAGGTCGAGTTGCCCCGCTGGGCGCAGATCATCCAGGACACCGGTGTCAAAGTGGATTGAACAAAAGGAGTTCCATCATAGCCAAGACAAGCATCTCTCTGGCGACTCGGCGTGGGCGGCCAATATTTCAGAGCATGCCGCCATAGATGAATTTCCCTGCAAAGAGGTGCTGCCCAATCAACAGCATTGCCTAGACCTGGGGGTCGTTTGACCTCCTCCCACAAAGTGGACAGGAGTGAATCAGAAAATCCGGCTGGGTTGAGGTGATTCAAACTGCTTGGCATACAACGCTGGCGGGATATCCGCCAGCGATCATCTGTTCGTCGGTAAATCTGCTCTTTTAATGTCCGTCTTGCTCCAGTTTGACGGACTTTACTAACCTCAGTTTGGTACGGCTAGTGGGGGGCAGGTCAAATACACCATCGTTCAAATGCGACGTCAGTTTGACTTGGTGCTCGAACGGGCAGGTTTGAAAATTAGCGATAGGAGCGAGAGCCGCACCCTGTATTGCCTGAGGTACATATCCATTATGGAAAGGCTGTTGAACGGGGACAAGATTGCTGTGCTGAGCTTGACACGTAATGCTCGTACGTCAGTGGAGATGATTGAGCGCTTTTACGCACGCCACTTACACGGGGAGATGGTCGTGGAGAAGATACAGAGTGGATGCTCCTAAAATAATTACTCATTGAATTCCTCTTAAAATCAAACGTTCTGTCTTTTTATACGCAATGCGTGGATAATTAAAAACTCAGTTGAGGTAAAAATTTGTGAGTAAGCAAGTAGTGTTAACGCCCTTTAATTGAACAATTTGTCAAGATTGAAAAATCAGAAAATCTCATGTCGGATATTAAAAAAACCCTATTGGATATAGTTAATCACATTCTCAACCAACATCCTGAACTTGCTCCGCAAGTTGAAAAAATTTCTGCATACATACAAGGTAAAGGGTATGGCGCAGCAACTGTGGAACATGAATGCGAGATGGTCAAGCAGTTGCTTTCGGTAGAGCCGAAAGTGGTTGTTGACATTGGTGGAAATGTGGGCAACTACGCGGCGGAAATTCGGCGTAAATATCTCTTGGCTGAGATACATGTTTTTGAGCCATCTGCTATCAATGTGAAGCAACTAAGTGAGCGTTTCATTTCGGATAATCGAGTAAAGATTGTTCCTTATGCAGTGTCTGATGAAACAGGATCGGGAGTTCTTTTCTCGAACGATGCGGGGTCGGTTTTGGGGAGTCTTACGCAAAGAAAATTAGATCATTTCAATATTTCATTCAATGTAAAAGAAAACGTCAATACACTTAGATTTGAGGAATATTGGGAAAAAAATCTGCCGGGTAGATATTTGGATATTGTCAAAATTGACGTGGAAGGGCATGAGTTGTCAGTGTTGAAGGGTTTTGGGAATGCAATTCGCTTTTCAAGAGTCATTCAATTTGAATTTGGTGGAACCAATATTGACACCAGAACTTTCTTTCAGGACTTTTGGTATTTCTTCAAAGAGCAAAAGTTTGATCTATTTCGAATATCACCAGTTGGACTGCAGCAGATGATCGGCTACGATGAGTCAGATGAGAATTTTCTCATTGCAAACTACATTGCTGTTAACAAAAATTTATTGTGAAAATAATGAATAGTGGATTTTGAAAAATTCATCTAACATGCCGCTGCCTCCATATTGGCTGACGCGGGAGAGCAGTCTAACTCTAAGCGAGAAGTAGGATTAGGATTTGGAATTCGCACGATGTTAAGTAAAAATCGTTTGTTCAAGCTGAATTTTTGCAGACTAGTTTTAAAGGTGTTCCTTACAAGGATGCTTCTATGGTTAGTAATATCACTGCTGGAACTTTTGGATTGGGCATCGAATTCTGATGCCATGCTAAAATTTCAGCGTAAATACTAGAGCAGTTGTAAGCTTGACGCCTTTTTAGGTTGGAACAAAGGATGAGACTAGTGGTTGAAATTTTTCTCCAAAACTACATCTCAGCTTTTGAGGCGACTTGCACCCTTATTAACACTGCGCGAACTTCAAAAATTTAAATTAAATTTAAACGGATTCGCATGATTCATCATTCAGTGCAAATTCAAGATCAAAAAGGTGAAATGCTCTCTATCAGTCGCCGGCACATCTTGGCGTTAAGTGGCCTTTTTTCTGTGCAAATTTTCGGATGCGGGGGAGATGCAGTTCACGCCTCATTTAATCAATCATCTTCCGGAGCAATAATTCCTCTTTCCGGAGCTGTGACGACCATTGGGATAACGGGTACAACACTGAATGACCCTAAGGGAGTTGCGGTCAATACTAGCGGAGAACTCTATATTTCAGACAGTCAAAATGACCGAATTCTTGTTGTTTCCTCCGGGGGTATCTTAGACCTTATAACGTTGTCGCCAACACTCGCTCTAAATGACCCTAGAGGTGTCGCAATTGGACCAGACGGTTCATCCTATGTGGCCGATACTGGCTCGAATAGAATTTTAAAAATCGACACATCTGGCGCAGTGTCTATTCTCCCAAGTCCGCTACCGTTACACAATATTCCTTGTGGACTAGCCGTTGACCGAAATGACAACGTTTATATTGCTGATTCAGGCAGGAATAGAATCATTAAAATATCGTCAGCAGGGCTTGTAACGACTGTTGCTGGTTCGGGAACGCCCAGTCTTACCAATGGCAATGGTATGGCGGCTGATTTCAAATTTCCCACAGGTGTTGCTGTTGATGCCCAAGGTGACTTATACATAGCAGACGCCGAAAATCATGTCGTGAGAAAAATTGATGCCAATGGCGATGTGACGACAATTGCAGGTTCTGGCAGCGCAGGCTTTTCTGATGGGAATGGAACCACTGCGCAGTTTAACTATCCTTGGGGTATCGTTTCGGATTCAATCGGCAACATCTATATTACTGACCGTGACAACAATAGGATTCGAAAGTTGGCAGCCAACGGCGATGTGACAACTGTTGCTGGTTCCGGTATTTCTGGGCTTGCGGATGGACCAGGTGCAACCGCTCAATTTAATATGCCGACAGCAATTTCAATTGATGGGAATGGTTGTCTTTATGTTGCTGATATGGGAAATAATGCAATTAGAAAAATTACTTAATTGAGGATTTTCGAATTGATATTGCTATAATGAAAGCAGGTAAGGGCACAGGCTGCCCCGGCTAATTCTTGATAATCAAATGCACTACTTGCATTCTTTGAATCCATAGCGAACAACCAATTAAAAAAGATGGTGGGTGAGATACACAGCGGTGTCGCTTAAAACACCTCAGCAGAATGCCTACGTCGAGCGGTTCAACAGGACTGTGCGGTATGAATGGCTGTTGCAGTACTATTGGGGATACTTAGAAGAGGTTCAGCACTTCGCTGCAATGACCCACTAAAAAGCTGCACAGGTCATACTATGGGAGAAATCAGCCATGAGTATGACGATGGAAGACGACATCAAGAGGTGGACGGCCAAGCGCAAAGCGGCGTTGGTCATGGAGA
>RFTK01000004.1 GCA_009923505.1 Betaproteobacteria bacterium | reverse complement strand
GCGATGAGTTGCATGCCCAGGCCCATGATGAGCAACACCGCGGGGCGCTCCCGCTGGCCGGAATCTTCCACTTCCAGCTCGATGCCATGGGCTTGCATGCGCATGATGGCGTCAGGCCGCCTCGCGCCGAAACACCAACCGGTCCGGCTCGGACACTGCAGGCGCAAAGGCATAGCCTTCGAGGTTGAATTTCTCGAGCGCAGCCGGTGTTTTGACACGCTGGGTGATGGCGTAGCGGGCCATGAGACCACGGGCGCGCTTGGCCATGAAGCTGATGATCTTGTAGCCCGGACCCTTGCGCTCTTCAAACACACAGTCGATCACGCGGGCCTGCAAGGCCTTGCGATCCACCGCCTTGAAATACTCCTGCGAGGCCAGGTTGACGACGATGGGCTGGGGGTGAGCCGCCACCTGGGCCTGCAAGTGATCGGCCAGCGTGCGGCCCCAGAATTTGTAGAGGTTGTTGCCGTGGGCATTGGCCAGCGCGGTGCCCATTTCCAGCCATCCAGTCCAGTGGGCGCAGCACCCCATACAAGCCGCTCAAAATGGCGATATGCGACTGGGCCCATTCCAGGTCCTTGGGCTTGAGCGTGCGAGCGTCCAACCCCTCGTACACATCGCCGTTGAACGCCAGCATCGCCTGTCGAGAATTCTTGGCCGTGAACTTGGGTGACCAGGTGTTGTAGCGGGCCACATTCAGGTCGGCGAGGGCTGCGCTCAAGTCCATCAACTCGGCAATATCGCTCGAGGATTTTTTCTTCAACAAGGCGATCAATTCAGTGGATTGCCGGATGAATTGCGGTTCGGTGTGAGGCACCTCACCCAGCGGGGTGTCGTAGTCGAGCGATTTGGCAGGAGACAGTAGAAACAACATACGAACCTCATCCGGAGCAAGCCGTGCGCGCCCCCGTTGGGACACCACGCACGAATTGTGTCACGGCCGAGCGCAACTTCAACACGCCCAACGTGCATGGCCGGGGTTTTGTCGGTGTTGTCATGGTCAAGGTCTCGATTCGCCACTGACTGCACCGGCAACGTCAGGACCGTCGCAACGACCAGGCATCATCGAGGTCAGCCAACGGTTGGGATCGAGGGGCGTCAGACATCCGGCATAGAATTTCCATCACACTGAACAGTGCCCTTGCCGCAGGACCACCACCATGTCAACTCAACCCCGCAGCACCTTCGCCGAGGTGGCCTACACCAATGGCTACGAGTTCACCGAGGGGTCAGGCTACACGCTGCCTGAGTACCCATTTGTCATCCCGCCCGAACTCGCCCATGGCACCATCGGTCGCCACGAGATTGTGATCGTGGGGGGCGGCATCACGGGGCTCACCCTGGCATGCGGGCTGGCTGCGCGCGGCGTTCGCGCGGTGTTGCTGGACGAGGACAACACCGTGGGGGTGAAGGGCGCCTCCTCACGCGGCATCTGTTACACGCAAAAATCGCTCGAAATATTCCAACGCCTGGGTATCTATGAGCGGATTGCAGCCAAGGGCATCGAGTGGAGCGTGGGTCGCACGTTTGCTGGCCATGACGAGGTGTTTTCTTTCGACCTCAAAGCCCAAGGCAACTTCAATCTCAGCCAGCAACCCGCCTTCATCAACATCCAGCAGTTCTACATCGAAGGCTACTTGGTTGAGCGGATTGCCGAACTCAATGCCCAACACAGCGCCCATAAGGCCCCGCTGGAGATGCGCTGGCAATCCCGGGTGACCGGTTTCGAGCAACGCGATGGGGTGGCGCGCTTGCAGGTCAGCACGCCCCAGGGCGAGTACGCGCTGGACGCCACTTACGTGATCGACGCTACCGGCACCCACACCCCGTTCCACACCTGGTGTGGTGTCACCATGGACAGCAAGCGCGGCGATGACCGCTGGTGCATCGCCGATGTGAGATTTCGCAACACCCCGCCCACCGAACGTCACACCTGGATCGAGGCCCCCTTCAATGAAGACCGCGCGGTTTGGCAGCACTTGATGGGCGACGAGGTGTGGCGCATTGATTACCAGATGGCCCCCAATGCCGATCCCGAGTTCGTCAGCCGCGAAGATCAGGTGCGAGAGCGCCTGCGTCGCCAGTTCGGCGACGAGGTGGACTGCGACATTGTGTGGGTCGGCCCCTATGCCTACCGCAGCCAGTGCCTGCACCAGTTGCGCAGGGGCAGTGTGTTTTTCATGGGTGACACCGCCAAAGTGGTGAGCCCCTTCGGTGCGCGAGGCGGCAACACCGGTATCTCGGATGCCGACAACTTGGCCTGGAAACTGGCGGCCGTGCTCCGCGGCCGCGCCCCTGATCAGTTGCTGGGCAGCTATGAGCATGAGCGTCTGCAGGCCGCGCAGGACAATGTCTTGGTCACCAACCGCACCGCCCGATTTTTGCGTCCTGCCACCCCCCAGGAGCGCTTGTTTCGCCGAGCCGCTATCAGCCTGGCCAAACGTCATGCCTTTGGCCGACTGATGATCAACACCGGTCGCATGGCGGTGGCCAACACCTACACCCGAAGCCCCGCCTGTGCGCCAGGCGCAGGCACGTCGGTTCAAAACGTGGTCTTCCAGTGGGCCGATGGTTCAAGGGGTTGTCTCAACGATCTCCTGACCTGGGCTGGCGAAGACCTGGTGCTGCTGGTGTTTGGGCCTCAATCTGCCACGGCCCTGGGTCGGATTCGCCAGTTGACGGCTCAGACCCCCTTGAAGGCGGTGCAGGTGTTGTCCCCTGGTGAGCGCGCCCAATGCCTGGAACACCTGCGGGACCCCGAGGGCCGTCTGCGGGTGGCTTGCCAGGCCACTGGCCAGGCCTGGGCACTGGTGCGCCCTGACAGTTACCTGGCGGCAACCGGGGCAGATTGGGCGTCGACGCTGGTGCACCGACTCTCGCGAGCCTTGGCATTGGCTTGAAGCTCACCCGGATAAAATTGCAGCTTTTGTAGGCGCGCTGCGTCGCCCTGCAGCCCCTCGCGTGACGCGCTCGGGGTCTTCTCCCGTTGGAACCCGTCCCCATGAGCCAAAGCCCCGCGCAACCCGGCCTGCAGAGCCTGTCCAAATCGTTTGAACCCGCCACACTCGAAGCCCACTGGGGCCCCGAGTGGGAACGCCGTGGCCTGGGCCTGGCGGGCCACCGCGGAACCGGGCAGCCCAAGGCCGACGAAGCCTCGTTCGCCATTCAACTGCCACCGCCCAACGTGACCGGCACCCTGCACATGGGCCATGCGTTCAACCAGACCATCATGGACAGCCTGACCCGCTACCACCGCATGCGGGGCCACAACACGGCGTGGATTCCGGGCACCGACCACGCCGGCATTGCCACCCAGATCGTGGTGGAGCGACAACTGCAGGAACAAGGCATCCAGCGCCACGACATGGGCCCCACGCCGGCTGAGGCCCGCAAAAACTTCGTCGCCAAGGTGTGGGAGTGGAAGGAGCACTCCGGTCACACCATCACCCGCCAGATGCGCCGCATGGGCGACACGGTCGACTGGAGCCGCGAGTACTTCACCATGGACGACAAGCTCTCCACGGTCGTGACCGACACCTTTGTGCGCCTTTATGAACAAGGCCTGATCTACCGTGGCAAACGGCTGGTCAACTGGGACCCGGTGCTGATGAGCGCGGTGTCGGACCTGGAAGTTGAGAGTGAAGAGGAAGACGGCTCGTTGTGGCACATCTGCTATCCCTTTGCCAACGGCCCGCAGCGCGTGGGCAGCGAAACCGCGCGCGGTCTGGTGGTAGCGACCACCCGCCCCGAAACCCTGCTGGGTGACGTGGCCGTGATGGTGCACCCCGAGGACGAGCGCTACGCCCACCTGATCGGCCAGCAGGTGCAGTTGCCGCTGTGCGGCCGCACCCTTCCGATCATCGCCGACGACTATGTGGACCGTGAATTCGGCACGGGCGTGGTCAAGGTCACGCCTGCGCATGATGTGAACGACTACGCCGTGGGCCAGCGTCACCAGCTGCCCATCATCGGCGTGCTGCACCTCAATGCCACCATCAACGACAACGCGCCCGAACCCTACCGCGGCCTGGACCGGTTTGCCGCCCGCAAGGCCGTGGTGACAGACCTCGACCATGCCGGCCTGCTGGTGGAGATCAAGAAGCACAAGCTGATGGTGCCGCGTTGCGCGCGCACAGGTCAGGTGGTTGAACCCATGCTCACCGACCAATGGTTCGTGGCCATGAACAAGGTCAGCGAACAAGACCCCACGGGCAAGAGCATTGCGCAAAAAGCCATCGATGCCGTCACCAGCGGGCAGGTACGCTTTGTGCCCGAGAACTGGGTCAACACCTACAACCAGTGGATGAACAACATCCAGGACTGGTGCATCAGCCGCCAGCTGTGGTGGGGCCACCAGATCCCCGCCTGGTACGACGAAGACGGCCGCGTCTACGTGGCTCGCAGCGAGTCCGACGCCCAAGCCCAGGCCCCCGGCAAAACCTTGCGCCGCGACGAGGACGTGCTGGACACCTGGTACTCCTCTGCCCTGGTGCCCTTTTCCACCCTGGGCTGGCCAGCGAAAACCTCTGACCTCGCCCTGTACCTGCCCAGCAGCGTGCTGGTCACCGGCTACGACATCATCTTCTTCTGGGTCGCCCGCATGATCATGATGACCACGCACTTCACCGGTCAGGTGCCGTTTCGCGATGTCTACATCCACGGTCTGGTTCGCGATGCGCAAGGCAAGAAGATGTCCAAATCGGAGGGCAATGTGCTCGACCCGGTCGATCTGATCGACGGCATTTCGCTGGGCCCGCTGCTCGAGAAACGCACCACGGGCCTGCGCAAGCCCGAGACAGCGCCCCAGGTGCGCAAAGCCACCGAGAAAGAATTCCCCGAGGGTATTCCTGCCTACGGGGCAGACGCGTTGCGCTTCACCTTCGCGGCCCTGGCCAGTCTGGGTCGCAGCATCAACTTTGACAGCAAGCGCTGCGAGGGTTATCGCAACTTCTGCAACAAGCTGTGGAACGCGACACGCTTTGTGCTGATGAACTGCGAGGGCCACGATTGCGGCTTGATGGAGCACACCAAGGCCGAGTGCGCCGTGGGCGGCAAGGCGCACGGCTACATGCGCTTCAGCCAGGCGGACCGCTGGATCACCTCGCAATTGCAACGCGTCGAGGCCGACATCGCCCAGGGCTTCGCGGATTACCGGCTCGACCAGGTGGCCCAGACGCTGTACGAATTCGTCTGGAACGAGTTCTGTGACTGGTACCTGGAAATCGCCAAGGTGCAGATCCAGACCGGCGACGAAGCGGCCCAGCGCGCCACACGCCGCACGCTGATCCGCACCCTCGAAACCCTTCTGTGTCTGGCGCACCCGATCATCCCGTTCATCACCGAAGCCCTGTGGCAGCACGTGTCGCTGGTGGCAGGGCGCCGCAGCGAGTCCAACGGCCCGAGTTCGGTGGCGGTCGCCCCGTACCCCGTGAGCCAGCCCGAGCGCATCGACCCCCAGGCCGAAGCGCATGTGGCACAACTCAAGGCCCTGGTCGATGCCTGCCGCAACCTGCGGGGCGAAATGGGTATCTCGCCGGCCCAGCGACTGCCGCTATATGCGGTGGCCACCACCGCAGCCCACGCTGAATTCATGCGCTCGCAAGCCCTGGTGCTCCAAGCCTTGGCCAAGCTGAGTGAGGTTCGGGTGTTCGACGACGAAGCCCACTGGAGCGCTGCCGCCGAGTCAGCCCCGGTGGCCGTGGTCGGCGAAGTGCGGGTCTGTTTGTTCATGCAGGTGGACGTCGCCGCCGAGAAAGCCCGACTCGCCAAGGAGGTCGCGCGTCTGCAAGGCGAAATGACCAAGGCGCAGGGCAAGCTGTCTAACGAGGCCTTTGTCGCCAAAGCCCCTGCCGCCGTGCTGGAGCAGGAGCGCAAGCGCTTGGCCGACTTCAGCGCCACGCTGACCAAGGTGCTGGAGCAGTTGGCTCGCCTGGGTTGAACACCCGTCGGGCCGGCCTGTTGCGGCCTGACTATGATGGTCACATGCCACGCACCTTGACTCCTCGGACCCTGCGACATTCAAAACCCACACCGCCACCATGACCGCCCCTGTCACCAAAGCCGTATTCCCTGTTGCCGGACTCGGCACTCGCTTTTTGCCCGCCACCAAGGCGCAACCCAAGGAAATGCTGCCGGTGGTGGACAAGCCACTCATCCAGTACGCGGTGGAGGAGGCCTACGAGGCTGGCATTCGTCACATGATTTTCGTGACCGGCCGCAACAAGCGCGCCATCGAAGACCATTTCGACACAGCCTATGAACTCGAGACCGAACTCGAGAGCGCGGGCAAGCAGGCCTTGCTCGACCTGGTGCGAAGTGTGCAACCCGCCGACATGTTGTGCTCGTACGTGCGCCAGCCCCGCGCGCTGGGTCTGGGTCATGCGGTGTTGTGTGCCGAGCACTTGGTCGGGCCCGAACCGTTTGCCGTCTTGTTGGCCGACGACCTGATGACCGGCCCAACCGGGGGCCCTGGGGTGTTGCGCCAGATGGTGGATGTGTTTGCGCGGACCGGCGGCTCGGTCTTGGCCGTGCAGGAAGTGCCACAGGACCAGGTGCACCGCTACGGTATCGTGGCAGGCATTGCATTGCCTGGCGGCCTCACCGATGTGCAGCAAATGGTGGAAAAGCCCGCAGCCGCCCAAGCCCCGTCTCGCTGGGCCGTGGCCGGCCGCTATGTGTTGACGCCCGGCGTGTTTGATCGCATTCGACAGGGAGGCCGCGGGACAGGTGGGGAAATCCAGCTGACCGATGGCATTGCGGGGCTGATTGGCACCGAGCAAGTGCTGGCCTATGCCTACCAGGGCAAGCGTTACGACTGCGGCAGCAAACTGGGCTTCTTACAAGCCACTGTGGAGCTGGCCCTGCAACACCCCGAGGTGGGAGCGGAGTTCACGGCCTATTGGGCGCAGCGCCGCTGAGAGAGGCCAAGCGCTTCTCAGCGCAGGATGCAGGGCGACAAACGGCCGCGCCGCAAGCCTCACCACCCGGCGGTTCATCGCCGCTTGAGCACGTGGATGAATTCGTTGCCTTGGGTCTGCTGCTCCACCAGCTCGTTACCGGTTTGCTTGGCAAAGGCGGTGAAGTCTCGCAATGAGCCGGCGTCGGTAGCGACCACGCGCAACAACTGACCGCTTTGCATCGCGGTCAGCGCTTTTTTGGCCTTGAGAATGGGCAACGGGCAGTTCAGCCCACGGGTGTCGAGTTCCTGATCAATATGCATGGCGTGAACCTGATTACAAACGGTCGCGTTCTTCCTGGGTCATGAAAGGCGGGTCAATGCCCTGGCTGCTGCGCAGCCAGTCGGCCAGCGCATAGCCGGTGCCGGCGGGCCAGCACACCAGATCCTTGAAATCGTAGAGCTGGTATTCGGCCAACTCGGGCGAGAGACGAATCTCGCCCTCGGCCTTGGCATGGTAGGCAATGATGACCTGGTTCATGCGAAAGAACTCGTACACACCGACCAGACTCAGCTCGGTGGCGTGGAGGTTGGTTTCCTCCTGAATCTCGCGGCGAATGCCTTCTTGCGGAGTTTCACCCGCCTCCATGAAACCGGTGATGAGCGCAAACCGCCGCCCCTTCCAGGCAGCGTTGCGCGCGAGCAGAATCTGGTTGCCCACCTGCACAATCGCGGCCAGCACCGGGGTGGGGTTGTTCCAGTGGGTCCAGCCACAACCCACGCAACGCAGGCGTTCTTTGGGGCCGCCATCCTCCATCAGGGCCAGCAATTCCAGAGGCGTGGCACAGGAGGGGCAAAAGCGAAAGGCATTCATGCGGGGAACACTCCGGTCGACAGGTAGCGATCACCGCGGTCGCACACGATAAACACGATGGTGGCATTTTCCACTCGCTGGGCGATCTGCAGCGCCACCCAGCAGGCACCGGCCGCCGAGATGCCGGCGAAGATGCCTTCCTCGCGGGCCAGGCGACGACACATCTCCTCGGCATCGTCCTGGCTCACCAACACCAGTTCATCGACCGCCTTGGCGTCATAGATGCTGGGCAGGTATTCCTCGGGCCACTTGCGGATGCCCGGGATGCGCGAGCCCTCGCTGGGCTGAGCGCCCACGATGCGCACCGCCGGGTTTTGTTCCTTGAGGTAGCGCGACACTCCCGTGATGGTGCCGGTCGTGCCCATGGCACTCACGAAGTGCGTCACCCGCCCCTGGGTGTCTTGCCAGATCTCGGGTCCGGTGGTCTCGTAGTGGATGCGCGGGTTGTCCGTGTTCGCAAACTGGTCCAGAACCCGGCCTTTGCCGTCTCGCTGCATGCGCTCGGCGAGGTCGCGGGCGTATTCCATGCCGCCGCTCTTGGGTGTGAGGATGAGTTCGGCCCCGAACGCCTTCATGGTCTGGGCCCGCTCAATCGACAAATCCTCGGGCATGATCAGCACCATGCGGTAACCCTTGATCGCCGCGGCCATGGCCAGGGCAATGCCCGTGTTGCCAGAGGTGGCCTCGATCAGGGTGTCACCTGGGCGAATGTCATCGCGCTCTTGTGCGCGCTGAATCATCGACAATGCAGGCCTATCCTTGACGGATCCCGCCGGGTTGTTCCCTTCGAGCTTGCCCAGTAGAACGTTGCCACGGGCTGCGTTCTCCTTCGCACCGATGCGTTGCAGGGCCACCAGAGGTGTTCGACCGATGGCAGATTCAATGGTCGGGTAATTCATACCCCCCACTGTGCCATAATTCCGGTTTCCCTCGCCGCCGGAGTGGCGAAATTGGTAGACGCAGCAGACTCAAAATCTGCCGGTGCAAAACACCGTGCCGGTTCGATTCCGGCCTCCGGCACCAGGCTCTGGGGCGCACAGGCGTTGGTTCAGACCAACGCCCTGACCCGCGCACACCAGGCTGGTTTCGTCTAGGATGGTTTCTGTTCGAAAACCTTCTTTGACGCAAAGGCACTCACCATGTCACGTTCCATCAGTTTCTTGACGTCCCAGGTCAACCGGGCTTTGCTGGCCACGTTGGCGCTTGCTGCGTTCACGCTGGCAAGCCCCCTGCAGGCCCAGACCTATCCCACCAAGCCCATCAAGGCCATCGTGCCCTTTGCACCTGGCAGCGCCACCGACCAGATCGGCCGCGCCTTCGCCGCCAAGATGTCCGAACAACTCGGTCAACCCATCGTGGTGGAGAACAAACCGGGCGTGAACGGCATGCTGGGGGCCGACGCCGTGGCGAAGTCGCCCGCTGACGGCTACACCCTGCTGATCGGCACCAACAGCACCAACGCCGCCCTCAAGAGTCTGATGAACAAGCTGCCGTACGACCAGGACACCGCGTTTGCGCCGGTGGGGTTCATGGGCTCGGTGCCTTTGATTGTGGGCGTCAACCCCAGCCTGCCCTACAAAACCCTGCGCGAGTTTGTTGACGCTGCCAAGGCCAAGCCTGGTGCCATCAGCTTTGCCAGCGCCAGCACCTCACAGTTGGTCTCCAGTGAAATGCTGGCCCACACCGCCGGTATCAGCATGACCCACGTACCCTACAAGAGCGGCCCAGCCGCCATGACCGATCTGATCGGTGGCCAGGTGAACATGTTCACCGCCGACTTTGCGGTCATGCTGCCCCAGGTCAAGGCGGGCAAGGTGCGCGGGCTGGCCGTGACATCCACCAAGCGCTCGCCCGCCATTCCCGAATTGCCCACGGTCAACGAAGCACTCGGCGTCAAGGATTACGAGCTGATTGCTTACTTTGCGACGTTTGCCCCGACCGGTACGCCGCCTGACGTGATCGCCAAGCTGAACAAGGCCCTCAACGACGCTGCAAACTCCAAAGACATCCAGGAAAAATTCAGCGCCCTCGGGTTTGAGATCGATCCCGGCCCGCCTGAAGCCCTGGCGCAACGCAACCGCCGCGAGACCGCCAAGTGGGCCAAGGCCATCAAGGACGCCAAGATCGAACCCCAATAACACCCCAGCGTTTACCCCATAATTTTTGCGCACTGCACATGAGCCATCTTTTTTCTCCCCTGGAATTTCATCCCCCTCGGGGCACCGTCGCTCTGGCCAATCGGCTCGTGATCGCACCCATGTGCCAGTATTCTGCGGAGGAAGGTCGACCGACCGATTGGCACCTGATGCACTGGGCCAATCTGTTCAACAGTGGGGCGTCTTTCGTCATCATTGAAGCCACGGCGGTCAGTGCTGAAGGTCGCATCACCCCCGGCTGCCTGGGCCTGTGGGACGACCAGACCATGGCCGTTTTTGCCGACACCTTGCAACGGGCGCGACGACTGGCGCCACCCTTGCCGATGTGCGTGCAACTCAGCCACGCCGGACGCAAAGCGTCGAGCGAAGTTCCCTGGCGCGGCGGTATGCTGATTCCCCAAGATCAGGGCGGATGGCAAGCCCTGGCCCCCTCGGCCATTTCGCAACTCCCCGATGAACCGCCACCGCGCGAACTCACCACGGCTGAGATTCAGACCATCCAAGAAGACTTCATTGCCGCCGCCCGACGACTGCAGGCGATGGGGTTGGAAGGCGTCGAGCTGCATGGTGCCCATGGCTACTTGCTGCACGAATTTCTGTCTCCCTTGTCCAACCAGCGCACCGATGCCTACGGAGGGTCGTTTGACAACCGCGTTCGATTGCTCATGGACATCTTCCAGGGTGTTCGAGCCGTGTTCGATGGCGTGCTGGGGGTGCGCCTGTCAGCCACCGACTGGGTCGAGGGGGGCTGGAACCCGGACGACACTGTTGAACTCACCCGCCGACTCCAAGGGGCGGGTGCCGACTACATCCACATCTCCAGTGGCGGTGTGTCCTCGAAGCAAAAAATTCCGGTCGGCCCCAACTACCAGGTGCCGTTTGCGCAACAGGTGAAGGCCGCCACCGGCTTGACCACCATTGCCGTGGGCCTGATCACCGAACCGCAACAAGCCGAGGACATCCTGGCACGTGGCGATGCTGACCTGGTGGCCATTGCCCGCAGCGCGCTGTACAAGCCACATTGGGGCTGGGAAGCCGCTGCCGCCCTGGGGGGGCAGGTGCCCGCCAGCCCGCCCTACTGGCGCAGCATTCCGCGCGATGTACAAGCCATCTTCGGCAAAATTCATATTGGTATGCGTTGAGCGCTTGACCGCTGTGCAGCGGTCTTCTTTGTGAACCTTGTTGCGCACCGATTCCGTCTTTTTTGTTCCCTTCGAGTTTCTCTATGAAAGTTTCCTCCCTGTCCCGTCGCACCGCCTTGCTCATCGGCTCCTCGCTGCTGAGTCTGTCTGCCTCCTTGGCCCAGGCTCAGAGTTTCCCCACCAAGTCCATCACCCTGGTGGTCCCCAACCCGCCCGGCGGCCTGGTGGACACCTCGGCGCGTCTGGTCGCCGAGCCGTTGGCTCGCTTCATCGGTCAGCCGGTGGTGGTGGACAACAAGCCGGGGGGCAGCGGCAACCTGGCCTACCAGCTGGTGGCGCGTTCGCCCAAGGATGGCTACACCGTCTTGGTGTCGTACTCGGGCTACCACATCGCCAACCCGATCTTGATGGACAAGCTGCCTTGGGACGTGAAAGACCTCACCCCCATTGGCCTGATCACCGTGGCCACCAACGTGATTGCTGTCCACCCCTCAGTGCCCGCCAACACGCTCAAGGAGTTCATTGCCTACGCCAAGCAGAACCCGGGCAAGATCAACTACGCCTCGCAGGGCAACGGGTCGGTCTCGCACATCGGCACTGAAATCTTCGAGCAGCAAACCGGCACCGCCATGGTCCACGTGCCCTACAAAGGCTCTGGCCAGGCGATTCAAGATGTGCTCGCCGGACAGGTGCAGGTGTTCATCACCACGCCCCCCTCGGTGATGGGTCATGTGCTGGCCGGCAAGCTCAAAGCGCTGGCTGTGACGGGCAAGACACGGCATCCGCAACTGCCCCAGGTCCCAACCGTGGCACAAGCCGGTCTGCCAAATTTTGAACTCGAGTCCTGGGTTGCGCTGTACGTTCCCACTGGAACGCCTGCCGCGGTGATTCAAAAGTTGTCGCAAGACGTCAAGCGCAGCATGGAGTCACCGGAGACGCGTCAGCGCGCTGATCAGGCTGGCGTCGAGGCCCGCTTCCTGCCACCGGCCGAGATGACCAAACTGCTGGAGCGCGAGACAGCCACCTGGGCTCAGGCCATCAAGTCGGCGAACATCAAGCTCGATTGAAGCGCCGCCCTCTGCGCTTCTCCACACAGGGGCCCCTCGCGGGCCCCTGTGTCATGTTGAGGCCAGGCCTTCACGCACGGTGGGATAGCGCAAGCGCACACGCAACTCGCGCCGCATGCGGGTGTTGTCCAGCCGTCGGGATTCACTCATGAAACTCAAGAGCATGAGCGGCAGCGTGTCCTCAGCGGCTTTGCGGGCCACACGCTGCGGACGGGGGAGTTGGTACAGGTCGGCGGCCAGGTCGAAATAGTCCCCCATCCGCAAATCGGACTCGTCACACACCTGCACCACGCGTTGAGCGCGTGTGCGCCACAACGCCAGGTCGCAGGCCCGAGCCAGATCATCCGCGTGGATGTGGTTGGTGAACACATCGTCCTCGCGTTGCAGGACCGGTGTGCCGCGCAGCAATCGCGCGCGCGGCGTTCCGCCTGCACGATCGGGCGCATAGATGCCGGGAATGCGCAGGATGAGCGCACGCGCATCGCCCGCCCAACGCCGGCCCCAATGCCGCACTGCGTCCTCGGCATCGACACGACGCATGGCTCGTCGGGTGAAAGGTGCCACGGGTCTGGACTCGCTGACCCATGCGCCCTGGCAATCGCCATACACCCCACTGGTGGAGCCGTAGACCAACGCGCGTGGCGCCGATCGAAGCGACAACGCCGCCAGTAAGGCATGCGTGCGGGGGTCATCCAGGCCCTCGCCGGGCGGAGGTGCCAGATGCAACACGCGGGTGGCCAGACCAGCCAGCCGTCGCAGGCTGGACGGATCGTCCAGATTGCCCACCAGCGGCACCACGCCCAAAGCCCGCAAGGCATCGCAGCGCGCCGCTGAAGACGTCAAGGCCAGCACGCGCGCGCGCCGAGACAACGGCTTGGCCACGCGCTGACCCACGTCTCCGCAGCCCACGATCAGGACGCGTTCGCGTCGGAAGCGGGCGGGCAAGGCGCCTAGAGGGGACTGGTTTGAGGGCACAATTCAGAGGTTGGCAGCCAAACTGCCGTGTGTTGAGAACCCCAAGGATACCGAAAGATGAGTTTCAAGATCAGCGTGCAGCCCAGCGGACGAGAATTCGACGCCCAGTCCGATGAAACGCTGCTGGCAGCCGGCCTTCGCCAAGGCATTGGCTTGCCCTACGGGTGCAAGGACGGTGCCTGTGGCTCGTGCAAGTGCAAAAAAATCTCCGGCTCGGTGGTGCATGGCGAACACCAGGCCAAGGCGCTGAGTGCGGACGAAGAAACGCAAGGTTTTGTGCTCACCTGCTGCGCCACCGCCACCAGCGACGTGGTACTTGAATCGCGCCAGGTGGTTGAGGCCGGGCAATACCCCATTCGCAAAATGCCCGCGCGCGTGCTCTCGCTTGATCGCGTCTCGCACGATGTGATGATCGTGCGCTTGCAACTGCCGGCCAGCGAGACCTTTCCGTTTCACGCCGGCCAGTACCTCGACGTGCTGCTGCGCGATGGTTCGCGCCGCAGCTACTCCATGGGCAATGCCCCGCAGTCGCTGGGCACGCCACCGGTGGTGGACCTGCATATCCGCCATCTTCCGGGTGGTCTCTTCACCGATCAGGTGTTCAGCACCCTGAAGGTCAAGGACATTGTGCGCATTGAAGCACCGCAAGGCAGCTTCTTCCTGCGTGAAGACTCGGACAAGCCGATGGTGCTGCTGGCCTCGGGCACAGGCTTTGCGCCCATCAAGGCCATCCTGGAACACATGCAGGCCCAAGGCATCACCCGACCGGCGACCCTGTACTGGGGAGGGCGTCGTCCCAGTGATTTGTATCTGGACGCCTGGGTGCAGGAGCAACTTCAACAGATGCCACACTTGCGCTATGTACCGGTGGTGTCCGACGCGCTGCCCGAGGACCACTGGACGGGTCGCACCGGGTTCGTGCACCTGGCCGTGCTGCAAGACGTGCCCGATTTATCCGGTCATGAGGTTTACGCCTGCGGCGTGCCGGTGATGGTGGACTCGGCCAAGCGCGATTTTGTGGCCCAGGCCCGCTTGCCCGAAGAAGCGTTTTTTGCAGACTCGTTCACCAGCGAAGCGGACAAGGCGGCCTGAAAGCCTTGCGCGTCACCTCCAATGGGCTCACTGACCAGCTCACGCGCTCATCCACCAACACCACTTTCGGAGTCCACTCCCATGTCTTTGACGTCTCACTCATTCACGCCACGTCGCCGGCAGGTGGTGCTCTCACTCGCAGCCCTGGGCAGCCTTGGCCCCGGCGGTTTGCTGGCCCAGCCCGTCATGGGTACGAGCACCAAACCCATCCGCCTGGTCGTGCCCTATGCCGCCGGTGGACCGATCGACGTCACCGCGCGCTGGCTGGCCGAGCGGGTGCGCGACACCCTGGGTACCGTGGTCATTGACAACCGTCCGGGGGCTGGCGGCAACCTGGGCGTGGACCTGGTGGCCAAGGCCGCGCCGGACGGGCACACCATTGGTATTTCGGCCGTGGCCACGCATGCCATCAACCCCTGGTTGTTCAGCAAAATGCCGTTTGATGCGGCGCGCGATTTCGCGCCCATCACCCAGATCCTGCGCGTGCCCAATGTGCTCGTCATCAACACGCAAACCGCGGAGCGACTCGATATCCGCTCCTTCCAGGACCTCATCACCTACGCACGCGCGCATCCGGGCCAGCTCAACTACGGCTCGGGGGGCAACGGCAGTGCCGGGCACCTGGCGGGTGAGATGTTCAAGAAGGCGGCGGGTATTTTCGCGGTGCACATCCCCTACAACGGCGGCAACCCGGCTCAGCTGGCGCTGCTGTCAGGGCAAGTGGACTTCAACATTGACAACCTGGCCACGGCTGCCCCCAACATCCGCGCGGGCAAGCTCAAGGCCTTGGCAGTGACCACCGCCAAGCGCTCGAACGTGCTACCGGATGTACCAGCCATGGCGGAAGCACTGCCGGGTCTGGAAATCGACACCTGGTGGGGACTGGTGGCCCCCGCCGCCACGCCGGCGGACGTGGTTCAACGGCTGCACCAGGCGTTTGCCGCGGCCTTGAACGATCCGCAAACGCGCGCGCGTTTTGCGCAACTGATGGCCGAGCCGGTGGTGAATACTCCCGCAGCGTTTGGCGAGTTCATGGCCAGCGAACGGGCCAAGTACGAAAAAGTGGTCAAGGCCAGCGGCGCACGCGTCGACTGACCCAGCTCAATGTCCCAGGTACGCCGCCTGCACCTTGGGATCGTCAAGCAGCTCGGCGGCCGGGCCTGTGAGCGTGATCTCACCCGACTCCATCACATACCCGCGTTGCGCGAGCTTGAGCGCGCGGCTGGCGTTTTGCTCCACCAGCAACAGCGTGACGCCCTCGGCGGCCACTTGCGCGATCACCTCGAATATCCGGTCCACCATCAAGGGGGACAAGCCCATCGAGGGCTCATCGAGCAACAGCATGCGCGGGCGGCTCATCAAGGCACGGCCCATGGCCAGCATTTGCTGCTCGCCGCCCGAGAGCGTGCCGGCCAGTTGCGCGCGGCGCTCCTTCAAGCGTGGAAACAAGCCGTACATGCGCTCGATATCCGCCGCCACGTCCGCCGGGTCCTGGCGCTGATAGGCGCCCATCTGCAGGTTTTCCAGCACGGTCATGCGGGCAAACACACCGCGACCTTCGGGCACCATCGCCAGTCCCTGCCCCACCAGATCCCAGGGTCCCTGGCTGGTTAACGACTGCCCTTGGTAGAGCACATCACCGGTGCAGGGCAACAAGCGGGTGACCGCTTTCATGGTGGTGGTTTTGCCGGCCCCGTTGGAGCCGATCAGGCACACCAGTTCGCCCGGCATGACCTCAAAGCTCACGCCCTTCACGGCTTGAATGCCGCCGTAGGACACGCGTAAATCGCGCACCGACAGCATCGGCTCTGGGCGCTTGTGGTGGGTGTTCATCTCAAGCGCCTCCCGCACCCAGGTAGGCCTCGATCACACGCGTGTTGCGCTGCACCTCGGCGGGCAGACCTTCCGCGATACAACGCCCCTCGTCGAGTACCGTGACCCGGTCGCACAAGCCCATGACGAGTTTGACGTCGTGCTCGATCAGCAGCACCGTGCGACCGTCGAGTCGAATGCGATCGATCAACTCGCGCAGTTGAACTTTTTCAGTGGCATTCATGCCGGCCGCGGGTTCGTCGAGCGCCAGCAACAGCGGTTCGGTGGCCAGAGCGCGCGCAATTTCCAGACGGCGCTGATCGCCGTAACTCAGCGTGCGCGCTTTCTGGGCAGCGAAATGATCTATCCCCACATAGCGCAACCAGTGGTGGGCGGCCTGTTCGATCTCGGCCTCCTCTTGCCGAAAGGCTGCCGTGCGCCACAACGCACCCCACACCCCAGAATGGGTGCGCACATGCCGCCCCACCATGACGTTTTCCAGCGCAGTCATGTCGGCAAACAGGCGGATGTTCTGAAACGTGCGCGCGATGCCGGCACGCGCCACCCGGTGCACCGCCGTGGGCTCGTAGGGCTGGCCCGCCAACTCAAAGCGGCCGCTGTCCGGCGCATACAAACCGGTGATGACGTTGAAGAAGGTGGTCTTGCCCGCCCCATTGGGCCCAATCAGGCCATAGACCTGACCGCGTTGAATTTGCAAGCTCACCTCGCTCAGGGCCTGCAAGCCCCCAAAACGCTTGGAGATGCCCGACACCTCGAGCAACGGTGCCGCAGTCATGCACCAGCCCCCTTGCGGGGCGAGGCTGCTGGTGAGCCGTGTTCTGGCGATGGCCACAGACCCCGCGGACGCCAGAGCATGACCAGAATCATGGCCAGCGCGATCAGGAGTTGCCGCAGGATGGCCGGATCCAGTCGCCCATCGGTCAGCGCCATCAACGGCCCCACGGTGTAACGCAACACCTCGGGCAAGGCCGAGAGCAAGACAGCGCCCAGGATGACGCCCGGCAAATGGCCCAGGCCGCCCAACACCACCATGGCCACGATCATCACGGACTCCATCAGGCTGAAGGATTCGGGCGAGACAAAGCCCTGAAAGGAGGCGAACAGCGTGCCAGACACACCGCCCAGGGTGGCGCCCATGCCAAAGGCCAACAGCTTGAGGTTGCGCGTGTCGATACCCATGGCACGCGCGGCAATTTCATCCTCGCGAATGGCCATCCAGGCGCGCCCAATGCGAGAAGTTTCCAACCGGTGCGAAAACACCACCGCCACCACCACCAGCAGCAGAAACAAGTAGTAGTAGAGCGTGACCGAGGGCAACTCAACAAAGCCCAGGTCCAGTCGACGCGACAAGGGATGGCCAAAGACGGTCACCGGATCGATGGTGCCCAAGCCCTTGGGTCCGTTGGTGAGGTTGACGGGCTGGTCCAGGTTGTTGAGAAACACGCGGATGATTTCCCCAAACCCCAGCGTCACGATGGCCAGGTAGTCACCACGCAGTTTCAGCGTGGGTGCGCCCAACAAAACCCCCAGCAGTCCCGCCAGCACCGCCGCCGCAGGGATGACCAACCACAGCGGCGTGTGCAAGCCCCCTGGCAGCATCACCGCCAGCCACTCGAAGGTTTCCATCAAATGCGGCGAAGCCAGCAGGGCATAGAGATACGCCCCGACGGCAAAAAACGCGACATAGCCCAGATCGAGCAAGCCCGCATAGCCCACCACGATGTTCAGACCCACCGCCAGCAGCACATAGAGCAAGGCGGTGTCGGCAATGCGCACCCAGCCATTGCCCACTTGCTGCAACAGCAAAGGCAGCACACACAAGGCCAGCAACCACAGCATCCAGCGACGAGGAGCGTTCATGGTGGATTTCCTCAAGCCCGGTCCGCGACCCGCTCGCCCAAGAGGCCCGAAGGCCGCAGGGTGAGCATCAGGATCAGCACCAGGAACGCAAAAATATCGGCGTAATGGCTGCCCAGCACACCCCCCGTGAGGTCGCCGATGTAGCCCGAGCCAATGGACTCGATCAGTCCCAGCAGCAAACCGCCCACCACCGCACCTGCCAGGTTGCCAATGCCCCCGAACACCGCTGCGGTGAAGGCCTTGAGTCCCGGCAGGAACCCCATGGCGTGATGCACCGTGCCGTAGTTCAGGGCCCACATCACGCCCGCGATGGCGGCCAGCACAGCGCCGATGATGAAGGTGGCGGAGATCACGGCGTCGGGACGCACACCCATCAGACTGGCCACGCGCGGGTTCTCGGCCGTGGCGCGCATGGCGCGGCCGAGTCGGGTGGCATGCACCAGCCACATCAGCACCGCCAGCGAACACGCAGTGACCACCAGGATCATGATCTGCACCGGTGTGATCACGGCGCCAGCGATGTCAAAGGGCGTGGTGGGCAGCAGCGCAGGAAAGGGTTTGTAGTTGGGCTTCCAAATGATCATGGCCAGCGTCTGCAGCAAGATGGAAACCCCGATGGCCGTGATCAGCGGCGCGAGCTTGGGCGCATGGCGCAACGGGCGATACGCCAACTTTTCAATGGTGAGGTTGAGCAGCGCCGCCACAGTGCAGGCCACCACCAGCGAAATCACCAGCATCACCGGACCGGACAAGCCGGGCGCGACGTCTTGCAGCCAGATCACCACCGTCCAACTGGTGATCGCGCCCACCATGAGCACCTCGCCATGAGCAAAGTTAATGAGGTTGATGATGCCGTACACCATGGTGTATCCCAACGCCACCAGGGCATACATGCTGCCCAGAACCAAGCCGTTGATCACCTGTTGCAGCAGGATGTCCATGGTGTGTTGAAAATGATCGGATTGAGTTGTGCTGTGTGCGTACGCGCCGCCCATTGCCAAGAGCAGTCAGCGGGAATCCCCACCCCCGCCTGCTTCCTCGTCAAGGCGTCGCAGAAACGCCATTTTCTCTGCAATCTTGATCTCGAGGCCGCGCGAGACGGGTTGGTACCAGTGAGGATTTTGCATGCCTTCAGGGAAATAGGTTTCCCCCGCGGCATAGCCATGTGGCTCGTCATGGGCATAGCGGTAGGCGTGACCATAGCCCAGCTCTTTCATCAAGCGGGTGGGCGCGTTGCGCAGGTGCACCGGCACCTCGCGGCTCTGGTCCTGCCGCACGAAAGCCCGGGCCTGGTTGTAGGCGTTGTAGCCCGCATTGCTTTTGGGGGCCAGGGCCAGGTAGATCACGGCCTGTCCCAAGGCCAACTCGCCCTCGGGCGAACCCAGGCGCTCGAACGTCAAGGCTGCATCGTTGGCGAGTTGCATGGCGCGCGGGTCGGCCAGGCCGATGTCTTCCCAGGCCATGCGCACAATGCGACGCGAAAGATAGCGGGGATCAGCGCCCCCGTCGAGCATGCGGCACAGCCAGTAGAGCGAGGCGTCCGGGTCGGAGCCGCGCACCGATTTGTGCAGCGCCGAGATCTGGTCGTAGAAGTTGTCGCCGCCTTTGTCGAAACGGCGTGCGTTGAGGGTGAGCGCATCTTGCACAAACGCCGCATCCACCTGCATGCGGCCAAGCGTGCGGGCGGCCGTGTGACATTGCTCCAACAGATTCAGCATGCGTCGCGCATCACCGTCGGCGTAGCCCACCAGCGTCTCCAGCGCCGCGTCGTCGATTTCCAGATCGGTCAGCACCTGGGCATGGGCCCGCTGCCACAACTGCTTGAGTTCGTCAGCACTCAAGGGCTTGAGCACATACACCTGCGCACGTGAGAGCAAGGCCGAATTCACTTCAAAAGACGGGTTCTCGGTGGTGGCACCGATGAAGGTGATCAGACCCGATTCGGCATAGGGCAACAAGGCATCTTGTTGCGACTTGTTGAAGCGGTGAATCTCATCCACAAACAGCAGCGTGGCGCGTCCCCGTGCCAGCGATTGCTGGGCCTGCTCGATCGCGGCGCGGATATCTTTCACGCCCGAGAACACCGCCGACAGCGCAATGAACTCCGCCTCAAAGCTCTGCGCCGTGAGGCGCGCCAGCGTGGTCTTGCCCACACCGGGCGGACCCCACAGAATCATGGAATGCGCCTTGCCTGACTGAAACGCCAGACGCAGCGGCTTGCCCTCGCCGAGCAAGTGAGACTGGCCAATCACCTCATCCAGGCTTCGGGGACGCATGGCCTCGGCCAGCGGCGCAGCAGGTGCATCGCGCCCAAACAAGTCGTCGTGGGTCGATCCGGTTGCGCCGGCTCCTCCCGCACGTCCTCCCGCATCAGTTCGGCTCATGGCCGAATCACCTCGACCTTGGGGGGAGGCGTGAACTGGAACGCGCCTGGCGCCCAAGCCGGCGGATTGATCTCGATGCGGGTGAACTGGAGCAGCGAGCGCTGACCCAAGGCGTCCACAATCTCCAGGCGCTCCATGGCGACACCGCGCTCGCCAGGGCGCAGCCCGACACGCAGACTTTGCACACCCGCTTCGCGGGCACGTGGCGTGGCCTGCACCCAGTGCAGACCGTCTTGCTCCGGTTGCGCCTGCAATTGGAAATCGCGTTGCAAGTCGGCGAGGTCCGTGGCCGCCGCAATCAGCGCAACCGGCGTGGAAGCCAGGGCTTTCTCCTGCGCACGCGCGGTCACCTGCGCCAGATCCACGTCATACACCCACAAGGTGGTGCCGTCCCCCACCAGCACTTGCGGATAGGGCCGCTGGTACTCGAAACGAAAACGCGACGGGCGCTGAAACGAAAACAGACCGCTGGAGATTTTGGGTCGTTGCGCCTGACCATCGCGCGGGGGTAATTGAACAGTCTGGATGAACTCGGCGCGCGCGCTGCGCGTGTTTTGCAAAAACTGTCCCAGGGTGTCGAGGCTGTCGGCGTGGGCAAGCCCGGTCCACGCCAGCGCAGCCAGGGCCAGTGCAGCGAGTTGCTTCATTCCGCCCTCGCGGGCACCAGAATCTCGCGCTGACCGCTGCCACTCATGGCGCTGACCAGGCCGGCCTTCTCCATGTCCTCAACCAAGCGCGCCGCGCGGTTGTAGCCAATCTTGAGGTGGCGCTGAACCAAGGAGATGCTGGCCTTGCGGTTTTTGAGCACTACTTCTACGGCCTGGTCATACATCGGGTCCTTCTCGCCCCCGCCGTCGCCAAACAGATCGCCGACTTCCCCCCCCTCGCCGTCGGCCGTACCACCCTCGAGCACACCCTCGATGTAGTTGGGCTCGCCCTGGGTCTTGAGGTAGCTCACCACGCGGTGCACTTCCTCGTCGCTGACGAAGGCGCCGTGCACACGCACCGGCAATCCGGTGCCGCTGGCCTGGTACAGCATGTCGCCCATGCCGAGCAAGGCCTCGGCACCCATCTGGTCCAGGATGGTGCGGCTGTCGATCTTGCTGCTGACCTGGAAGGCGATGCGGGTGGGGATGTTGGCCTTGATGAGGCCGGTGATCACGTCCACGCTCGGGCGCTGCGTGGCCAAAATCAGGTGGATGCCAGCTGCCCGCGCTTTTTGCGCCAGGCGGGCAATCAACTCCTCAATCTTCTTGCCCACCACCATCATCAGGTCGGCCAGCTCATCAATCACCACCACGATGTGCGGCAAACGCTCCAGCGGCTCGGGCTGATCGGGGGTGAGGCTGAAAGGGTTGGGGATGGACATCTCGGCCGCGGCGGCCTCGTCGATCTTGCTGTTGTAGCCCGCCAGGTTGCGCACGCCCAGCTTGCTCATGAGCTTGTAGCGGCGCTCCATCTCGGCCACACACCAGTTGAGGCCATGCGCGGCTTGCCGCATGTCAGTCACCACCGGCGCCAGCAGGTGCGGGATGCCTTCGTAGACCGACATCTCCAGCATCTTGGGGTCGATCATCAGCAGACGCACATCACGCGCCTCGGCCTTGTACAGCAACGAGAGAATCATGGCGTTGATGCCCACCGACTTGCCTGAACCGGTGGTACCGGCCACCAGCACGTGGGGCATCTTGGCCAGATCGGCCACCACCGGGTTGCCCACGATGTCCTTGCCCAGGCCCATGGTGAGCAACGACTTGGCTTCGTTGTAGACCTGAGAACCCAGAATTTCCGACAGGCGAATGGACTGCCGCTTGGCGTTGGGCAACTCCAGCGCCATGTAGTTCTTGCCCGGGATGGTCTCGACCACCCGGATCGACACCAGGCTGAGTGAGCGGGCCAGGTCCTTCGCCAGGTTGACGATCTGCGAGCCTTTGACCCCCGTGGCCGGTTCGATCTCATAGCGCGTGATCACCGGGCCAGGCGAGGCTGCCACCACGTGGACCTCGACGCCGAAGTCCTTCAGCTTCTTCTCGATCAGGCGACTGGTCATCTCCAGCGTGTCGGCGGGCACCGTGTCCTGACGGCCGGTGTTGGTGTCGAGCAAATCCACCTGCGGCAGGCGCGAGTCGGGCATGTCGCTGAAGAGCGGTTTTTGGCGCTCGCGGACCACCCGCGCGCTCTTGGGTATCTCGACCACTTCGGGCTCGACGATCAACACCGGGGCGGGCTTGTGGTTCTCGCTGTCCTCGCGAACCTCATGCGCCACCTCTTCGCGCTCTTTCGCCGCGGCCTGTCCCATGGCGAGGTCCTGGGCCATCTCGCGCTTTTCCTGTAGGCGCTCCCACAGGTCATCGATGCGCTCGCCCAGGGACTCGGCCAAGCCGAGCCAGGTGAACCGAAACACCCAGGACACCCCCACCAGCAAAAACACGATGAACACCATGGCCGAGCCATTGAAACCCAGCCACTGCAGACCATGGGACCCCACCAGGTAGCCCACCGCCCCGCCGGCTTGCAGGCCAGGCAGGTGGTCATCGAATCGATACAGGCGGGTCCATTCCAGGCCGGTACTGGAAATCATCAGCAACACCAGGCCAGTCCAAAAGGCCCAGCGGGTGTGCATCCAGCCCGAAGTCTCGTCCTGGGCCTCATCATCGCCACGCAAACGCTGGGCCAGCGAGGTCAACCAGGTGGTGAGGGCCGCCAGATAGCACCACCACACCGAGTAGCCCACCAGCAAAAAGCTGAGGTCGCCCAACCAGGCGCCCAGACGTCCGCCCCAATTGCGCACCACCCCCTGGGTGCCCGACGTGGTCCAGGCCGGGTCCGCGTTGGAATGCGTCACCAGGGCCAGGAGCCAGAAGGCCAGAAACACAAAACCGGCCGTGAGGGCAATTTCCTGGGCAAATCGACGAAACCCCGTGAGCGGGGTCTGGACAGGCGCGTCCTTTTGAAGGGTGTTCAACGAGTAGGTCATGTCAGGGTACGAAGCTTAACCGATCGGTCCCTGTGCAAACTCAGCCCCATCGGGGCGCCAGCGTGTGCCGCCCCACGGGGTCAGCCGCCCTCTTCCTGCCGTGGCCATGAGGCATTCTCTACAATGCAAGGCTTCGCGCCATGGTGCTGCGGTCGTGTGGTCCTTCACCCTGTTTGACGCCGACGACGAAGCGCCATGCAGGCGCGGTTCATCCTAACTGTCCGATTTCCCTCCAGCTTATTGCGTTGCTCATGTCCACGACCCAACACGCCCAGGTTCTCATTCTTGGCTCCGGCCCGGCCGGCTATACCGCCGCGGTCTACGCCGCTCGCGCCAACCTCAAACCCCTGCTGATCACCGGCATGGCCCAGGGCGGTCAACTGATGACCACCACCGAGGTTGACAACTGGCCCGCTGACGTGCACGGCGTGCAAGGCCCGGACCTGATGCAGCGCTTCCAGGAGCACGCTGAGCGTTTCAACACGCAAATCGTGTTCGACCACATCAACACGGTCGATGTCAGCCAACGACCCTTCCGCCTGACGGGCGACAGCGGCACCTACACCTGCGACGCCCTCATCATCGCCACCGGGGCCTCGGCCAAATACCTGGGCCTGCCCAGCGAATCGGCCTTCATGGGACGCGGCGTCTCGGGCTGCGCCACCTGTGACGGCTTTTTCTACCGCGACCAGGCGGTCTGCGTGGTGGGCGGCGGCAACACCGCGGTGGAAGAGGCTCTGTACCTCTCCAACATCGCCAGCCAGGTGCACCTGATCCACCGACGCGATAAATTCCGCGCCGAGCCCATCATGATCGACAAGCTGATGGACAAGGTGGCGACTGGCAAGATCGTGCTGCAAGTCCACGCCACCCTGGACGAAGTGCTGGGCGACGCCTCGGGTGTGACTGGCGTGCGCCTGCGTCGCACCACCGACCAAAGCACCTACGAGTTGGCGCTGCAGGGCTGCTTCATCGCCATTGGTCACCAACCCAACACCGACATCTTCAAAGGCCAACTCGACATGAAGGATGGCTACATCCTCACCCGCAGCGGCCTGCAGGGTTTTGCCACCATGACCAGTGTGCCGGGCGTCTTTGCCGCCGGGGACGTACAGGACCATGTGTACCGCCAGGCCATCACCAGCGCCGGCACCGGCTGCATGGCTGCACTGGACGCCCAGCGCTTCCTCGAACAGGGCGCTTGAGGGGTTGGCGGACCTGGTCCGCCAATACGCTATAATTTTGGGTTTCGTGTCGCCCCCGTGAGGGATCGACCGGGGATACCGCCCCCCTATCTGGCGAGGTCAGGCCCTGGCGTCAGCCACCGGCCGTTTGATGGAGTGTCCTCATGGCACGCGTATGTGAAGTAACGGGCAAAGGCCCGATGGTGGGCAACAACGTTTCCCACGCCAACAACAAGACCAAGCGTCGTTTCATGCCCAATCTGCAGTACCGCCGTTTCTGGGTCGAGAGCGAGAACCGTTGGGTGCGCCTGCGCGTCTCCAGCGCCGCCCTGCGTCTGATCGACAAAAATGGCATCGATGCCGTGCTCGCCGACTTGCGCGCACGTGGTCAGGCCTGAACCCCATTCACTGAAAGGACACGACCATGGCATCCAAAGGCGGACGCGAAAAAATCAAGCTGGAATCCACAGCCGGCACCGGTCACTTCTACACGACCAGCAAGAACAAGAAGACCATGCCCGAGAAAATGACGATCATGAAATTTGATCCGAAGGCTCGCAAGCACGTCGAATACAAGGAAACCAAGCTGAAGTGATTCAGCGGTTTCTCTCCGGTGTCCCTGTCGTCAGATCGAACCCGGCCCAACAAAAAACCCGCCTTGGCGGGTTTTTTGTTGTCTGTGAGATGTCAGCGCATCGCTGGCTCACGCACAGAGGACACTCAAGCGCGCGCGGCGCGCAGGCGCACCGAAAAATCTCGCAACGCCGCAATGCCACTGTCCTCGGCCCGGCGGCACCAGGCTTGCAAATCCATGGCCAGCTGGTCGCGTGAGCGGTTGGTGGACATCCACAGCTGGCGCAACTCCTCGCGCATGCGCACCATGGTGTCGACCGTGGGCAGCGCGGCACGGGCGGCCTCGAGTTGCGCGCGCACGGCGGCGGGCACTTTTTCCAGATCGCGGTGCATCCAGCGACGGGCAGCCAGGCTGACCGCCTCGGCGGGGCGCTGGGGCAGGCCCTGCAGCTCCTGACGACAGGCTTCGCGCAGCTGGCGGGCATAGCCGGCCATGACTTCGTAGCGGTTGGCGATCAGGGCTTCCAGGGTGTTGACATCCGCCTGGGGTTGCACGTCGCCATAGGCGAGCTTCGGGGGTGTCTTTTTGACCGTGGCGAGCCCCAGGGTTTCAAGGATGCGTATGTAAAGCCAGCCAATGTCGAACTCATAGGACTTGACCGACAACTTCGCCGAGGTTGGGTAGGTGTGGTGGTTGTTGTGCAACTCCTCACCGCCGATGATGATGCCCCAAGGCGAGATGTTGGTGCTGGCGTCGGTCGCTTCAAAGTTGCGGTAACCCCAGTAGTGGCCCACGCCATTGATGATGCCCGCGGCCGTGACCGGAATCCACAGCATCTGCACGGCCCACACGGTCAGGCCCAGGGCGCCAAAGAGCGCCAGGTTGACCACCAGCATCAGGCCCACGCCTTGCCAGGGCAGGCGGGTGTAGACGTTGCGCTCGATCCAGTCGTTCGGGGTGCCGTGCCCAAATTTGGCCAGTGTTTCGGCGTTGTTCGCCTCGATGCGGTAAAGCTCGGCACCGCGCCAAAACACCGTCTTGAGGCCACGGGTTTGCGGGCTGTGCGGGTCGTCAGGGGTTTCGCACTTGGCGTGGTGCTTGCGGTGAATGGCCGCCCAGGCCTTGGTTTGCATGCCGGTGCCCACCCACAGCCAGAAACGGAAGAAATGCGAGGGCAGCCAGTGCAAGTCCAGCGAGCGATGGGCCTGGTGACGGTGCAGGAAGATAGTGACCGCCGCAATCGTGATGTGCGTGGTCACCAGGGTGTAGACAAGGATTTGCCAGCCACTGAAGTCCAACAGACCATGGCCCAGCCATTGCACCAGCGCGTCGAGCCAAGGAGAATTGTGTACAAACATGTAAAAGTAACCCAAAAGGGTGAATTAGCAATGGTGCGATTCTACGGCGCTTGCCAGACAGATGCAAAGAATCCATCACTGCCATGCCGGTGCGGCCACAGGCGCAAGTACAAACCGTCGGCGGTGCACAACGACGAGGCCTGCGGAACTTTCAGGCTGTCGAGGAGTTCAGCCACCGGCACGGGCGTCCAACCGGGATGGCTGGCGGTGAAGGCCTGGGCAATGGCTTCGTTTTCCTCGGGCAACACACTGCAGGTTGCATAGACCAGACGCCCCCCGGCTTTCAACAAGCGGGCCGCGCTGGCCAGGATAGCTGTCTGCTTGGCGGTGAGCTCAACCACGCTTTGCGGCGACTGTCGCCATTTCAAATCCGGGTTGCGTCTGAGCGTACCCAGGCCCGAGCAGGGCGCGTCCACCAGCACCCGGTCGATCTTGCCCACGAGTCGCTTGATGCGGTCATCCCGTTCATGGGCAATGGCCGCGGGGTGCACGTTGGACAGGCCGCTGCGCGCCAGACGGGGCTTGAAGGCGTCCAGTCGATGGGCGGATGTGTCAAAGGCGTACAAGCGCCCGGTGCTGCGCATGGCGGCCCCCAGAGCCAGCGTCTTGCCCCCGGCGCCAGCGCAGAAATCGACCACCATCTCGCCGCGCTTGGGGTCCACCAGCAAAGACAAGAGCTGCGAGCCCTCGTCCTGCACCTCCATGTCACCGCGCACAAAGGCGTCCACGCTGGACAGCGAGGGTTTGCCTTGCACGCGCAAGCCCCAGGGAGAATACGGCGTGGGCGTGGCCTTGAGGCCCGCGGTTTTCAACTCGGCCTGGACCGTCTCGCGCTTGGCCCGCAAGGCGTTGACACGCAGGTCCAGCGGCGCGGTCCGCTCCAGGCTGGCCACCAGAGGCCAGAACTCTTCGCCCAGTTGGGCCTTGAGGGGTGTCACCAACCATTCGGGCAGGTTGTGGCGATGACGCTCAAGCAAGTCCTCGGTCTTGATCTGCTGGCATGCGGCCAGCCAGGCTTTTTCGGTCTCGTTCAGCGCCGCCAGCAGCCAGTCGCCCTGGCCTTGCGGCTGCAGGTAATCATGAAGCCCCAGGATGGCCCAGCGACGCTCGCGCGGGCCCGAGCCTGAGGGCACGAAGTGGTCATAGCGCAGTTTGTTTCGCAACACCAGGTAGGTGGTTTCAGCCAGCGTGGCACGCTCGCGTGGTCCCAGTTGCAGGCGCTTGCGCTGCTCGCGAAAGTAGCGCGACACCACCGCATCGGCAGGGTGGTCGAGTTTGAGCGTCTGGCCAACCAGTTCGGCGCAGGCCTCGAGAAGGGCTTTGGGATGCATGGGGGTATTGTCCCATTCTGTGTCCTGTGGTGCGGCCCAACCACAGTCACCGCCTCACCCATCGACCCTTCACGCGTCTGGGTGGCCCACAAACCCACCGGCTTGAGCCGATCGGACCCGCTCAGGCAAACACGCCTGCCGTGTCCTGCATTCGTGATGACACTTCACCCAGGTGATGGAGCGTGTCGCCAAAGGTCATCTCCATTTGCGTCAGGCGCTTGAAGTAGTGGCTCACGATGTACTCGTCCGTCACGCCAATGCCGCCGTGCAACTGCACCGCTTGCTGGCCCACAAATCGCATCGAGTTGCCCAACTGGAACTTGGCACGGCTGATGGCCGCACGCCGTTCGTCGGCGGGGAATGACAACTTGAGGCTGGCGTAGTAGCTCATGGAGCGCGCCAGTTCGAGTTGCATCTTCATGTCGGCCACGCGGTGACGCAGGGCCTGGAAGCTGCCAATGGTCACACCAAACTGTTTGCGGGTGTTGAGGTACTCCACGGTCACCGCCATGGTCTTGTCCATCACGCCAATGGCCTCGGCGCACAGGGCGGCGATACCCACATCCATCGCATGCTCCAGGGCCGTCAGACCGTCTTCGGTGAGGCACTGCGCCGGCGCAGACTGGAATGTCACCTCGCCGGCACGGCCACCATCTTGCGTCAGGTAACCGCGTGTCGCAACGCCCGCCGCCGTGCGTGCCACCACAAACAGTCCCAGCTTGCCGTGCGCCATGGCGGGCACGATGAAGGCATCGGCCTGGTCCGCCACCGGCACCACGCTTTTGCTGCCTGTGACCACCCAGCCATCACCCTGGCGCGTGGCCTGGGTCTCGCAGATGTTCAGGTGATAGCGGTTCTTGCGCTCTTGGGTTGCCAGCACCATCAGGGCTTCGCCGGTGGCGAGCGGCCCGCTCCAGGCTTGCTGGACTGCCGGCGTGGCGTACTGCGACAACAGCACCCCCGCCATCAAGGTTTGCGCCAGCGGTTCGAGCACGATGCCGTGCCCCAGCGATTCCATCACCACCATGCTCTCGACCGGGCCCATGCCCAGGCCTCCCAGGGACTCGGACAAGGTCAGGCCGGTGAGTCCAAGTTCCGCGAGTTCGTTGTAGGCGTCGCGCGAAAAACCACCCTCGGCCGTGATGCGGCGACGGCGGTCGAAGTCATAACCGCGCTCGACCCATTTGCTCACAGCGTCGCGCAGTTGCTCTTGATCGTCAGAAAAATTGAAATCCATGATGCGTCCTGGTTGCGTGCGGGTCAGCCGAGCACGGTTTGCGCCACGATGTTGCGCTGTACTTCGTTGGAACCGCCATAAATGGTGGTCTTGCGCATGTTGAAGTAGTTGGCCGCCAGCGGCGCGCAATGCAGCGCCCCCACCTGGTCGCCCTGCCAGCCAGCGTCCATAGCCTCCTGGATAAAAGGCAGGCTGTAGGGGCCAGCGGCCAGCATCATGAGTTCGGCGTAGCGCTGCTGGATTTCGCTGCCGCGAATCTTCAGCAGGCCCGCGATGTCCAGCGACTGCTTGCCCGACTTCTCGGCCGAGAGCACACGAAGCACCATCATCTCCAGCGCCACGACATCCACTTCAAGGCGGGCAATCTCGTCTCGGAAGCGCATGTCGTCGTACATGCCCTCGGCCTTGGCGATGCGCTTGACCCGCTCGAGTTCGCGCTTGGCCCGGTTGACGTCGGCAATGTTGGTACGCTCGTGCGCCAGCAAATGCTTGGCGTAGGTCCAGCCCTTGTTTTCTTCGCCGATGAGGTTCTCGGCCGGCACCTTGACGTTGTCAAAAAACACCTCGTTGACCTCGCACTCACCATCGAGCAAGCGGATCGGGCGTACTTTCACGCCAGGTGACTTCATGTCAATGAGCAGGAAAGAAATGCCCAACTGCGGCTTGCCCTCGGTGCTGGTACGCACCAGGCAGAAGATCCACTCGCCGAACTGACCCAGCGTGGTCCAGGTTTTCTGGCCATTGACGATGTAGTGATCGCCCACGCGTTCAGCACGGGTCTTGAGCGAGGCCAGGTCAGAGCCGGACCCCGGCTCGCTGTACCCCTGGCTCCACCACACCTCGCCACTGGCAATGCCGGGCAAAAAGCGCTGTTGCTGCTCGGCGTTGCCAAAGGCCATGATGACGGGGGCGACCATCACCGGCCCGAAGGGCAGAATGCGCGGGGCACCGGCCAGGGCGCATTCTTCTTCGAACAAATGCTTTTGCACCGCCGTCCAGCCTGGACCGCCGAATTGCGTCGGCCAGTTGTAACTGAGCCAGCCCTTGCGGCCCAGAATCTTGGACCAGTTTTGCATGTCGTCGCGGCTCAGGCGCAAGGCGTTGTGCACCTTGTGCGAGGTGTCCGCGGGCAGGTTGGCCCGCACCCAGGTGCGGACCTCCTGACGAAACGCCTCTTCTTCGGCGGTAAAGAGCAAATCCATCACTGATCTCCAGACAAAGGAAGGGTCATCGAATTGGTTTTAGCACGGTCGTGCGTTTTTTTCATTATCGTTGAATCCGTGGCCTGCAACCAAGCGGCAATGGCCTGCGGATAGATCCGGTGCTCCTGGCTCAGCACGCGCGCGGCCAGGACCTCGGGGGTGTCGTCCGGCAGCACCGGCACCACGGCCTGCGCCAGGATGGGGCCGTGGTCCAGTTCGGCCGTCACGTGATGCACCGTGGCGCCGGCCACTTTGCAACCAGCTTGCAGCGCGCGCTCGTGGGTGCGCAGTCCTGGAAACGCGGGCAACAAGGAAGGATGGATATTGACCAGCCGCCCCGCGTAATGCCGCACAAACCCGGGAGTGAGGATGCGCATGAACCCCGCCAGCACCACCAGGGCAGGCTGGTACCGGTCAATCTCGGCCACCAGTGCAGCGTCAAACGCCTCTCGGGGTTGCGCATGATGGGCAAATGCCTGGTGGGACACCACGGCTGTGGCCAGACCTGCTTCACGCGCCAGCGTCAGGCCCGAGGCATCCGCCTGGTTGCTGATCACGGCCGATACCCGTGCGTTGTAGCGCTCGGCCCAACGGTCACGCTGGGCTGCTTGCAGGATGGCCGTCATGTTCGAGCCGGAGCCCGAAATCAGAATCACCAGGGATCGCATCAGGCAGCGAGGCGGGAGTGGCGCGGCAAATGGGCCATCAGATATTCCATCTGGTCGGCCAGGATGCGACGGTTGCGCAAAATGAAGTCTTCCCACAAGTTGGGCACATAGGGCGCGTAAAGCAGGGGCATGTGGGCCTGCTCCGGTGTGCGGTTGCCCTTGCGGTGGTTGCAACTGCGGCAAGCGGTCACCACGTTCATCCAGGAGTCCTGACCTTGCTGGCCAAACGGCACGATGTGTTCGCGCGTGAGGTCGCTTTCGTGGAAAGTGTCGCCGCAGTAGGCACACAGGTTGCGGTCGCGGGCAAACAATTTGCTGTTGGTGAGCCCAGGACGCAGTTCGAAAGGGTTGATGCTGGGCACGCCACGCGTGCCGATGATGCTGTTGACATGAATGATCGATTGCTGCCCAGTGCGGGCATTGTGGCCGCCCCGAAACACGGCCACGGGCACACCGGCCTCCCAACGCACCTCATCGGCGGCGTAGTGGATGACAGCCTGCTCCAGCGAGATCCAGGATTGCGGCAATCCTTGACCCGACAGCTTCAAGACCTTCAAGATCAGCCTCCCTCCTAGGTAATCAGGGACAATATACCCGCTTTTGACGACATTTCGACGACACAACGCTCCCCCACTCATGCAGATCTTCCGTGGCTTTCATCACGCCGCCCTGGCCCCGGCCTGTGCCCTCACCATTGGCAACTTCGATGGTGTGCACCGTGGCCACCAGGCCATGCTGGCCTTGCTGCGCTCCGAGGCACGCCACCGCGGTGTGCCCAGCTGTGTGATGACCTTTGAACCGCACCCACGCGACTTCTTCTCTCGTCTTCAGCACAACCCCTCTCTGGCCCCGGCTCGCATTGCCAACCTGCGCGACAAGCTCGAGGAGTTGCGTGCCTGTGGCATCGACCAGTGCGTGGTGCTGCCCTTCAACCAGACGCTTGCCAGCCAGCAACCGCAAGCCTTCATTGACGATGTGCTGTTGAACGGTCTGGGCGTGCGCTACCTGCTGGTGGGGGACGATTTTCGCTTTGGCGCACGCCGCGCTGGCGACTACGAGCTCTTGGTCCACGCTGGCCGCGAGCAAGGCTTCGATGTGGCACGCATGAACAGCTACGAGCTCGACGGCCTGCGGGTGTCCAGCTCCGAAGTCCGCGCCGCCCTGGCGCGCGGCGACATGCAAGCCAGTGCCCAACTGCTCGGGCGTCCTTACGCCATTTCCGGACATGTGGTGCATGGCCGACGCCTGGGTCGCGAACTCAACTGCCGCACCCTGAATGTGCGTTTCCAGCACTGGAAACCCGCCGCCAGTGGCATTTTTGTGGCGCGCGTGCACGGCTTGCATGACCAGCCGCTGCGCGGCGTGGCCAACCTGGGCGTGCGCCCCTCACTCGACGCCAACGATGTCAATGGCGGACGCGTGTTGCTGGAGACCCATTGCCTGGACTGGCCCACCGCGCTGGGCCCCGAGGGGGGCTACAGTAAAATCATCCGCGTGGAATTGCTGCACAAATTGCACGACGAGCTGAAGTACGACGGTCTGGATGCCCTGCAACAAGGCATTGCACGGGACTGTGAAGACGCACGGCGGTGGTTTGTCGCCCATGAAGCGCACAACGGCACCGGTGCGGCCACCCGCCACGCCACCACCCGCCGCCAGACCACACGCGACCGAATTTAAACGGCATCCGCCGCTTGCCGTCCCGATGCACGCTTCGTGCATCTTCCCAGACCGAACTGCCGTGCCTGAACCACGGCGAACCTGATCATGTCGACCTCTTCCGCCTCCGACTACCGCGCCACCCTCAACCTGCCGGACACACCTTTTCCCATGCGGGGTGACTTGCCCAAGCGTGAACCGGCCTGGGTGCAAACCTGGAACGAGCAAGGCATCTACAAAAGTCTGCGCCTGGCTCGCCACGGCGCACCGCTCTTTGTGCTGCACGACGGCCCCCCCTATGCCAACGGCAAGCTGCACATCGGCCACGCGCTCAACAAGGTGCTGAAAGACATGATCGTCAAGTCGCGTCAGCTCGCTGGCTATGACGCGCAATACATCCCGGGCTGGGACTGCCACGGCCTGCCGATTGAAAACGCCATCGAGAAGCTGCACGGCCGCAAGCTCAGCCGCGACGACATGCAGGCCAAGAGCCGCGCCTTTGCCACCGAGCAAATTGACCAGCAGCGTGAGGACTTCAAACGCCTGGGCGTACTGGGCGACTGGGAGCGCCCCTACCGCACCATGGACCCGGCCAACGAGGCGGGCCAGCTACGCGCCTTCAAGCGCGTGATCGAGCGCGGCTTTGTGTACCGTGGCTTGAAGCCGGTGTACTGGTGCTTCGACTGCGGCTCGTCCCTCGCCGAATTCGAGATTGAGTACGCCGACAAGAAAAGCGACACCCTGGACGTGGCCTTTCGCAGTGCCGAGCCCGCGCAACTGGCCCAGGCCTTCGGCCTGCCCTCCTTGCCAGGCGACGCCTTTGTGGTGATCTGGACCACCACTGCGTGGACCATCCCGGCCAACCAAGCGCTCAATGCGCACCCCGAGATCGAGTACGCGCTGGTGCAAACCGACCGCGGCGTGCTGTTGCTGGCAGCCTCACTGGTCGAGAAGTGTCTGGAGCGCTATGCCTTACAGGGTTCGGTGATCGCCACCGCAAGGGGCGAAGCTCTGGCCGGTTTGAGCTTCGAGCATCCCCTGTACGCCGTCGATCCGGGCTTTCAGCGCCACGCCAAGATTCTGCTGGCCGACTACGTCGGTGAGGGCGACGGCACCGGCATCGTGCACTCGGCACCGGCCTATGGTCTGGACGACTTCAACAGCTGCGTCTCGCACGGCCTGGCCTACCACGACATCCTCAACCCGGTGCAGGGCCAGGGCGCCTATGCGCCGGATTTCCCGCTCTTTGGCGGTCAGCACATCTGGAAGGCCGTGCCGGGCATCCTCGAGACGCTCAAGGGCGCCGGTCGCCTGATGGCCACGCAACCCATCACCCACAGTTACCCGCATTGCTGGCGCCACAAGACGCCGGTGATTTACCGCGCGGCGGCGCAGTGGTTTGTGCGCATGGATGAGGGCGAAGGCGTGTTCACGAAAGACAAGGCCCCGCAGACGCTGCGTCAATTGGCCCTGAACGCCATCGACAACACGCAGTTCTATCCTGAGAACGGTCGAGCACGTCTGCGCGACATGATCGCCCATCGACCCGACTGGTGCATCTCGCGCCAGCGCAGCTGGGGCGTGCCCCTGCCCTTTTTCCTGCACCGCGATTCGGGTGAACTGCACCCGCGCACGATGGAGATCCTGGACCAGGCGGCCGACATCGTGGAGAAGGGCGGCATCGAGGCCTGGAGCCGCGTCACCGCTGAAGAGATTCTGGGTGCACAGGAGGCCGAACACTACACCAAGAGCACCGACATCCTGGAGGTCTGGTTCGATTCCGGCTCGACCTTCCAGCATGTGCTGCGTGGTAGCCACCTGCATGCTTACGACCGCCCGCCCTTCCATGCGCACGGCCCCGAGGCCGACCTGTACCTGGAAGGCCATGACCAGCACCGCGGCTGGTTCCACAGCTCGCTGCTCCTGGGTTGCGCGCTGTATGACCGTGCGCCTTACCGGGGCCTCTTGACCCATGGGTTTGCCACCGACGGCCAGGGCCGCAAGATGAGCAAGTCGCTGGGCAACGTGGTGATCCCGCAAGAGGTGACCGACAAACTCGGCGCTGAGATCGTGCGCCTGTGGGTGGCGGCCACCGACTACTCGGGTGACCTGAACATCGACGACAAGATTCTGGCCCGTGTGGTGGACGCCTACCGCCGAATTCGCAACACGCTGCGCTTCCTGCTGGCCAACGTGAGCGACTTCAACGCTGCCACCGATGCCGTCCCTGCGGACCAATTGCTGGAGATTGACCGCTACGCGCTGAGCAAATTGGCCACGATGCAGGCCGACATCTTGGGTCACTGGACGCCCGAGACTGGCGTGTTCCAGGGCGGCCATTTCGGCGCCTACGAATTTCACCCAGTGGTGAGCAAATTGCAGGTGTACTGCTCGGAAGAGCTGGGCGCGTTCTACCTGGATATCTTGAAAGACCGGCTGTACACCACGGCGCCGCATTCGCTGGCACGCCGCAGTGCCCAAACCGTGCTGTGGCAGATCACACAGACCCTGTTGCGCTGGATGGCGCCGTTCCTGAGCTTCACCGCCGAAGAGGCCTGGCAGGTTCTGGGCAACACCCAGAGCATCTTCCACGAAACCTACCTGAAGCTGGCCGAGCCCGATGCTGCCCTGCTGGCCAAGTGGACCCGCATCCGCGAAATTCGTGATGCAGTCAACAAGGATATTGAAGCGTTACGCAGTGCCGGTCAGGTCGGCGCCTCCCTGCAAGCCGAGGTCACGCTCACGGTGAATGCGGATGACCATGCTTGCCTGGCCTCGCTAGGCGAGGACCTGAAATTTGTCTTCATCACCTCGGCCTTGCACCTGCACAGCGGCGCTGAACTGGGCATCCAGACCCAGCCCAGCACTGCCCCCAAGTGCGAGCGTTGCTGGCACTACCGTGACGATGTGGGCCATGATGCGGCGCATCCCACGTTGTGCGGGCGATGCACCAGCAACCTGCACGGCGCTGGTGAGACGCGCGTGTGCGCATGAACGCTCGTCGTCACGCCTCTCACCGCGGCCCCTCCCTGTGGCTGTGGCTCGCGCTGGCCCTGTTGGTGCTGGTGCTGGACCAACTCACCAAGTGGCTGATCGTGGGGCAATTCGTGCTGGGGGACAGCCGTCCCATCACCAGCTTTTTCAACCTGGTGCGGGCTCATAACCCGGGGGCGGCGTTCTCGTTCCTGGCACAGGCGGGTGGCTGGCAGCGCTGGCTGTTCACCGGGATTGGCCTGGCGGCTTCTGCCCTGATGATCTGGATGCTACGCGCCCACCCCGGACAAAAGCTGTTCGGCTTTGCGATTGCCTGCATTCTGGGCGGCGCCATCGGCAACGTGATCGATCGACTGGTCCACGGCTACGTGGTGGACTTTCTCGATTTTCACTGGGCCGGCTGGCACTTCCCCGCTTTCAACGCAGCGGACAGCGCCATCACGCTGGGCGCTGCCTGCCTGTTGCTCGATGAGTTGTTGCGCGTCAAGCGCTCCAAAAGCTGATTACAAGGTGAAGATGGTGCAGCCCGTCGTCTTGCGGGCTTCGAGGTCGCGGTGCGCCTGCTGCACATCCTCCAGGGCATAACGCTGGTCGATGGCAATCTTCACCTGGCCTGAGCTCACCACGGCAGACAAGTCGTCCATCATGGCCTGGGCCGATTCGCGGCTCGACAAGTGCGAGAAGAGGGTCTGTCGAGTCACATAGATCGATCCCTTGCCCGCCAGAATGCCAGGTGAAAACGATGGCACCGGGCCTGACGCATTGCCAAACGATGCCATCAGGCCGAAGGGTGACAGACAGTCCAACGACTTCTCCCAGGTGTCCTTGCCCACCGAGTCATACACCACCTTGACGCCCTTGCCGTTGGTGATCTCCTTGACCTTGGCCAGAAAGTCCTCGCGGCTGTAATTGATGACGTGGGCAGCGCCGGCTTTGCGGGCCAGTTCGCACTTCTCGTCCGTGCCGGCCGTGCCAATCAGCTTCAGACCCAGGGCCTTGGCCCACTGGCAGGCAATCAGGCCCACACCACCGGCAGCGGCATGAAACAGGATGTGGTCGCCGGCTTGCAGCCCTCCCTGGGGCAAGGTGCGCTTGAGCAGGTACTGCGCGGTCAGCCCCTTGAGCATCATGGCCGCGCCCGTCTCAAAGCTGATGTCGTCGGGCAGGCGACACACGAGTTTGGCGGGCATCAATCGCACATCGCTGTAGCTGCCAGGCGGGTTGGAGGCATAGGCGGCGCGGTCGCCCACCTTGAGGTGGGTGACGCCCTCGCCCACGGCCTCGACCACGCCCGAGGCCTCCATGCCCATCATGAGGGGCATGGGCAATTGGTACAGGCCCGTGCGCTGGTAGACGTCGATGAAGTTCAAACCCGCATTCTTGTGGCGGATACGGATCTCACCGGGTCCGGGGTCGCCCACCTGAACGTCGATGAGCTTCATTTCTTCGGGACCGCCATTACGGTCGATGCGCACGGCACGGGACATGGGTTGCTCCTCTGGAGGAAAGTTATCGATGCGAGAGGCCGGATCGTGCCACGAATCGGGTGTCCGAGGTTGTCACCCAGGTATCCCGCGCCATGGCGTCCTCAGCGGGCAGCCAGGGACCGCCTGCGGTAGAGTGCAGGCATGTCAAGCACCGGTCACCTCACCCTTCGCACAGCGGGTCTGCTGGTCATCCCACCCGTGTTGTGGGCGGGCAATGCCGTGGTGGGACGGCTGGTCAATGAGTCCATCCCTCCCCTGACGCTCAATTTTTTGCGCTGGTTGCTGGCCTTCGTGTTCCTGCTGCCCCTGGCCTGGCCGGTGTTGCGCGCCAGTAGCGCACTGTGGGGTCACTGGAAACGCTTTGCGCTCCTGGGCTTGCTGGCCGTGGGCGCCTACAACAGCTTTCAGTACCTGGCCTTGCAGACCTCTACGCCCATCAACGTGACGCTGGTAGCGTCCAGCACGCCCATCTTCATGCTGCTCATGGGCACGGTGTTTTTTGGACAACGGGCCACTTCTCGTCAGTGGATGGGAGCCGCCCTCTCGATTCTGGGGGTGTTGCTGGTGCTCAGCCGGGGTGACTGGGACACCTTGGTACAGGTCCAACTCGTGATAGGCGACGTCTACGTGCTATGTGCCACCGCCGCCTGGGCCTGGTACAGCTGGCTGCTGAGTCAACCCAAAGACCCCCCGGACATTCGTACCAACTGGGCACAGTACCTGCTGGCCCAGATGGCCTTTGGTCTGGTGTGGGCCGGGGGTTTCACCTGGGTGGAGTGGTCGGTGCAGCCGCGCGAGATCGTCTGGAGCGCAGGCATGGTGGGCGCGCTGGTGTTTGTGGCCATCGGCCCCTCACTGCTGGCTTACCGCAGCTGGGGCTTGGGTGTGCAGCGGGTGGGCCCCAGCACGGCGGCCTTCTTTGCCAACCTCACGCCCTTGTTTGCTGCGTTACTGTCCTCGGTGATGCTGGGCGAGTTGCCCAAGATCTACCACCTGCTGGCCTTTGTGCTGATCGTGGGCGGCATCGTGGTGTCGTCGTCACGTCGACCCACGTCCTAGTCGCCCCCGCTCAGCGCTTGCCGTCAGTACGTGCCGGGATACGCGCCACCGTCGATCAACACGTTCTGGCCGGTGATGTAGCTGGCCTGCTGGCTGCACAGGAAAGCGCAGGTGTCACCAAATTCTTCGGCCGTGCCGAAGCGTTGCGCCGGAATGGTTTTCTTGCGTACATCGGCAATCTGGTCGATCGACATGCCTTGCTTCTCCGCAGCGCCCTTCATGGTGCCGCGCAGACGGTGGGTGTCAAAGGCGCCGGGCAACAGGTTGTTGATGGTGACGTTGCGTGAAGCCAGTTGCGTGGTGCGCGACACGCCAGCGATAAATCCCGTCAACCCACTGCGCGCGCCATTGGACAGACCAAGAATATCGATGGGCGCCTTCACCGCGCTGGAAGTGATGTTCACAATGCGACCAAACCCGCGCTCGGCCATGCCGTCCACCGTGGCCTTGAGCAATTCGATCGGGGTCAGCATGTTGGCGTCGACCGCCTTGATCCAGGCCTCGCGCTCCCAATCACGGAAATCGCCAGGGGGCGGTCCGCCGGCGTTGGTGACAACGATGTCATAAGCCTTGCCAGGGCCGCCTGCCACCGACCAGATGGCTTCACGCCCGGCCGGCGTGGTGATGTCCACGGCCACCGGCAGGATGGTGGAGCCCCAAGCCCGCAGTCTCTGGGCAGCAGCCTCCAGCGCCTCGGCGCCACGCGCCACGATCACCACGTTCACACCCTCTCGCGACAGCGAGTTGGCACAGCCAAAGCCCAAGCCCTTGCTTGCACCACCCACCAGGGCCCATTTGCCTTTGAGTCCGAGATCCATCAGTTTGCTCCGTACTTTGAAAAAAGATACACACCGCCCAAGACCAGCAGGGTTCCAACCCCGATCCACAAGTTGAGCGACTCACCCAGGAATATAGCGCCCAAGGCGAGGGTGGACATCGGGCCCACCATGCCGGTCTGCGCCGCCAGCGATGAGCCAATGCGCTCAATCGCCATCATCACCATCAGCACCGGGGCGACGGTACAGGCCAGGGCGCACAGCAGGGCCAGCCACAACACCTCCGAGGGCACCTCAGCCGCCGACAAGGGCCGCAGCACCAAAAACTGGCCAATGCAAAAGAGGCACGCCACCGTGCTGGCCCAACCCACGAGGCGCAACGAACCCAGGCGTTTGACGATCTCGCCACTGTACAGCAGGTAAAAGGCATAGGTCAGCGCACTGAGCACCACCAACAAGGTCCCCAGGGCCACGTCCGAACCGGCAAAGTTCAGCTCGTGCCAAAACACCAACAACACGCCGCTGTAGCTCAGCGCCATGGCCGCCACCCGCATGGCCGTGATGGGTTTGCGGTACAGCGCCCAGCCCAGCAGCATCACGAAGGTGGGGTTGAGGTAGAGGATCAGCCGCTCAAGTCCTGCGGTGACATATTGCAGGCCCAGGAAATCCAGGTAGCTGGAGAGGTAGTAGCCCAGAAAGCCCAAGCCCACAATGCTCAGGACATCGCGCTGGTTCAAGGGTTGCGCGCGGGCACTGGCTCGGCGCTCTGCCCACCAGCCCATGAGGAGGAAAAAGGGCAAGGCAAACAACATGCGCAGCATGATGAAGGTGGCTGCATCCACGCCATAACGGTACGCCAGCTTGATGATCACACCCTTGCCACTGAAGGCGATGGCCCCGGCAATGGCCAGCACGATGCCGGTCGAGACAGGAGAGCGGGGTGCAGGGGTCGTGGTCATGGAGTGGGTGGATTGTCTCGCATCGCTCTGTCGGCGCGAGGTCGCCTGTGTGCCACGGTTTGACGGCCGTTCAGCACCCGCCAGCCCCCCCGCTCGAGGGCCGACTTGAAATCACCACGACCATTAAAAAAGCAGACCCTCAGGTCTGCTTTGCGAGAGAGGGCCACCACAGTAGCCCTGTGAAGCATCGTCACTCTTCGACGAACGCTTCCTCCCGTTTGGATTTCACCGAGGGCAAGAGCACGATGACGAGCAACAGCAAGGCTGCCGCCAGCAAGCCCCCCGACAACGGGCGGGTGACGAACACCGACCAGTCACCCCGCGAGAGCAGCAGTGCACGACGCAGGTTCTCTTCCATCATCGGGCCGAGGATGAAGCCCAACAACAGTGGAGCCGGTTCACACCCGAGCTTGAGGAACAGATAGCCGATCAAGCCGAAGGCCGCCACCATCCAGATGTCGAAAGTGTTGTTGTTGGTCGAGTACACGCCAATCGCACAGAACAGCACGATGGACGGGAACAGGAAGCGATAAGGCACGGTCAGCAGTTTGATCCACATGCCAATCAGCGGCAGGTTCAGGATCACCAGCATCAGGTTGCCGATCCACATCGAGGCGATCAGGCCCCAGAACAGTTGCGGGTTGCTGGTCATCACCTGCGGGCCCGGCTGGATGTTGTGGATGGTCATGGCACCGACCATCAGTGCCATCACCGCGTTGGGCGGAATGCCCAGCGTCAGCAAGGGAATGAAGGAGGTTTGCGCACCCGCATTGTTGGCCGCCTCGGGGGCTGCCACGCCACGGATATTGCCCTGACCGAACGGCACTTCGCCCGGCTTGAGCTTGGTTTTCTTCTCGATCGTGTAGGCCGCGAACGCTGCCAGCAGCGCACCGCCACCGGGCAACACACCCAGCAAACTGCCCAGGGTGGTGCCACGCAACACGGCCGGCAGGATGTTCTTGAAGTCCTCCAGGGTGGGGAACAAGCCTTCCACCTTGGCGGTGAACACCTCACGCTCGTCTTCTGGACGCGAGAGGTTGCTGATGATCTCGCCATAACCGAACACGCCCATGGCGATGGTCACAAAGCCCACGCCGTCGGTCAGTTCAGGAATGTCGAAGCTGAAGCGAGCCACACCCGAGTTGACGTCGGTGCCGATGAGGCCCATCAACAGACCCAAAATGATCATGGCAATCGCCTTGATCAGCGAGCCGGAAGCCAGCACCACAGCGCCGATCAGGCCCAGAATCATGAGCGAGAAATACTCGGCCGGGCCGAACTTGAAGGCCAGTTCGGTCAGCGGCGGCGCAAAGGCAGCCAGGATCAGCGTGCCGACAGAACCGGCAAAGAACGAACCCAGACCAGCAGCAGCCAGCGCGGGACCTGCACGGCCCTTGCGGGCCATCTGGTAGCCGTCGATGGTGGTCACCACCGACGACGATTCGCCCGGCAGGTTCACCAAAATGGCGGTGGTGGAGCCGCCGTACTGGGCGCCGTAGTAAATGCCGGCCAGCATGATCAGCGCCGACACAGGGGGCAGCGCGTAGGTGGCGGGCAGCAACATGGCGATGGTGGCGACCGGGCCAATGCCCGGCAACACACCAATCAGGGTACCCAACATACAGCCAATGAAGGCATACAGCAGGTTGATGGGCGTGAAGGCCACGCCGAAGCCCATGCTGAGGTTTGCGATCAAATCCATGGTGTCTTGCTCCTCAACCAGCGATGAATGTGGGCCACACGGGCATCTGCAGTTTCAGCAGCACGATGAAGGCCAGGTAGCTGCCGACCGCCAAAATGGTAGACAGAATCAGCACGTCGCGCAGCCTGTAGTTGTCGCCGGCCTTGCTGGCAATCAACACCAGGGCATAAATGGCAACGATCAGGCCCATGGAGGGCAGTTTGATGCTGGGCAATCCGCCGAGCAAGATGCCAAACGCCAAGTTGGAGCCCAGGATGTAGCCAATGGGGCGCCAGGCAAACGACCCCACCTTGTCGCCGTTGGGGGTTTCCACAACCAGGGAATAAAACATCACCACACCGCCCAGGATGGCCAGCAGGACGCCCAGCAACAACGGGAAGTAGCCCGGGCCCATCCGGGCACCGGTGCCCACGGAGTAGGACGTGGCACCCCAAGCGAAGGCTGCGCCCACGACCAGGAACATCAGTCCCGAGAAAAAGTCTTTTTGACTTTTAATGCTCACAACAGTTCTCCTCGAAAATTTTCGATGGGCGGATTGTGCGGTCGGGCGGGTCAACCCATCATGTGGATTACACCTATGCCCACGCATAAAGCCAGGTTTTCGGGGCCTTGCAGGCCTGTGGCGACCCACACAGACCCCTGTGCTGACGCTTAGGCGACAGGTTTGAGCACCCGCACCCAGCGCGCGGCCGGCAAGGGCCATCGGGCCTGGATAGCCTCGGCCTGGGCCGACAGCGCACCGCGCTGGGGCACTACCGGCGTGCGCAGCGCCAGCACCACGGTGTTGCCTTCGCGCGTGGGCTTGAACACCCAGACCGCCTTGGCCCCGAAGGCCGACACGATTTTGTCCAGACTTTCTGGGTAGCGGTGGGAACGCCCAAACAAGTTCACCGACATGATGCCGTGCTCGCTCAGCAACTGGCGACAATGGGCGTAGAAGTCAGCACTGTCGAGCACCGGCGCGGCAGCCTCATGGTCGTAAAGATCCACTTGGAGTGCATCGATCTGGCCACGCCAGTGGCCATGCGACACCACCTCGGCGGCGTCCCCCAACAGCACCGACAGACGCGAGGAATCCGGTGGCAGCTTGAACCACAAACGACAGGCCGCGATCACCTGCGGGTTGAGTTCGATCGCGGTGGTCTTCATGCGCACATGTTTCCAGCAGAACTTGGTGAGGGCGCCAGCCCCCAGGCCCAGTTGCATGGCCTGCAAAGACGCCACCCGCTCCAGCGGCACAAACAGCAACCACGCCATCATGCGTTGCACATAGTCGAGGTGGATGTCATACGGCTGGTCGATCAACATCGATCCCTGCACCCAGGGCGTGCCCAGGTGCAGGTAGCGCACATCGCCATGGTCAGAGAAATTGACGTCGGGCAGGGGAGAGCGTCGGGTCATGGAGGGCGTTTCGTGGGTGTGGCCCGCGGGATCGTGCTGGCTTGGCGCAAGATCACGGGGCAGGCGATACACCAAGTACCTGCAGACCCAGGGCACGCCGTGCATTGTCGGTGGTTTGACGGGCCAGTGCCTGGGGGGCCACGCCTCGCAGGCTCGCCAGCAGCGTGGCAATGCGCGGCAATTCTGCCGGGCTGTTGCGTCCTTGCGGCTGCCCCTCGGCTCGGGCTGCTGCGGTGGTGTAGAGCCACTGCGGGGGAATGTCGGGCGCGTCCGTTTCCACCACCAGGGACTCGAGCGGCAGTTCACGGGCCAACGCTCGCAAACGGGTGGCGCGCTCGTAGGTGAGTGCCCCGCCCAGGCCCAGGACAAAACCCAGGTCCATGAACGCCTGGGCCTGTTGCAGACTGCCGTTGAAGGCATGGGCGATGCCCCCGCGAACCCGTACCTGACGCAACTGTTGCAGCACCAGCTCCGCGGATCGGCGCACATGCAGAATGACAGGCAAGTCCTGGGCCCGCGCCAGTTCCAGTTGAGCGCGGAAGAAGTGGGCTTGTCGCGCCATGTCCAGACCTGGCACAAAACCATCCAGGCCGATCTCGCCCACGGCCACCAAGCGCGGGTCCGCGCGGTGCGCTTGCACCGCCAAGCCGAGTGTCTCCAAGTCTGCGTTAGTGGCCTGTGGGGTGTACAGCGGATGAATGCCCAGGGCATACACATCCTCATGGCGATGGGCCAGCGCGCGCACCACGTCCAGGGTGTTCACATCCACCGCCGGGTACACGCACAGCCCAACGCCCAGGGCACGCGCCTGCGCTCGCACCGCATCACGGTCGGCGTTGAACTCCGCGGCGTCGAGATGGCAATGGGTATCGATCCACATGTCGGGTCCGTGCGACCAGTCCGCCCCTCAAGGGCCCAATCGACCCGCTTGCAAGGACAGCACGCGCTCGCAACGTGCTGCCAGGTGGACATCGTGTGTCACCACCACAAACGCTGTGCCTTGCTCGCGCGCGAGGGCCAGCATCAAGTCCCAGACCTGATCCGCGGTGCTGCGGTCGAGGTTGCCCGTGGGTTCGTCGGCCAGTACGCACGCCGGGCGTGTCACCAGCGCACGCGCCAGTGCCACGCGCTGACGCTCACCGCCTGAGAGTTCGGCGGGTCGGTGCAAGGCGCGCGACTCCAAGCCCACAGCAGCCAGGAGGGCATCGGCTTGCTCGCCCGCCTGTGCGCGGTCCTCGCGCCGAATCCACAGCGGCATCGCCACGTTGTCACGCGCCGAGAACTCGGGCAGCAGGTGATGAAACTGGTACACGAAACCCAGATGGCGGTTGCGCAATTGACCCAAGGCCGCAGGTGACAAGCCCGCCAGCGGCTGTCCCATCAACTCGATATGGCCGTGGCTGGGTTGGTCCAGCCCCCCCAGCAGGTGCAGCAAGGTGCTCTTGCCAGAACCGGAAGCACCCACGATGGCCACGGTTTCTCCGGCGTGGACCTGTAGGTCCACCCCCGCAAGCACCTGCACATCCAGCTCGCCTTCCTGGAAACGACGCCCCACCGCCGAGGCCTGCAGCACGAGGTCATTCACGCGCTTATTCATAACGCAGGGCCTCCGCCGGCTGCACCCGACTGGCGCGCCAGCTGGGGTAGAGCGTGGCCAACAAGGCCAGCAGCAAGGACAGCACCACCACAGGTCCGATGTCGGCCTGCTGCGGGTCACTGGGCATGCGGCTGATGAGGTAAATGTCCTGCGGCAAGAAACGCAGTCCCAACGCCTGCTCGATCGCCGGCACGATGACGTCGATGTTGAATGCCACCACCAAACCGAGCAACAGGCCACTCAAGGTGCCCACCACCCCCACCAGCGCACCCTGGACCATGAAAACGCCCATGATGGACGCTGGCGAGGCCCCCAGGGTGCGCAAAATGGCAATGTCCGATTGCTTGTCCGTCACCGTCATCACCAGGGTGCTGACCAGGTTGAACGCAGCCACAGCCACGATCAGGGTCAGGATGATGAACATCATGCGTTTTTCGATCTGCACCGCAGCAAACCAGTTGCGGTTCTGACGGGTCCAGTCGCGCACCATGAAGAGGGGGTCGATCTGCAGGGACAACTCGCTCGCCACGACCCGGGCTTGCTGGGCATCGCGCAGCTTCAAGCGCAGACCATTGGGCCCTTCCAATCGCAGCAGGCGTTGTGCGTCGTCGATTTGCATCACTGCCAGGGTGGCGTCAAATTCGTAATGTCCGGTGTCGATCAGCCCCAACACCTCCAGCTGTTTCAGCCGCGGCAACACGCCGGCCGGCGTGACCTGGCCACCCGGCGCCACCAGGGTGACCCGGTCTCCCACCCGCACGCCCATCTGGTGCGCAATTTCAACGCCCAGCACCACACCGAATCCGCCGGGCTCCCAGCCTTGTTGCAATGCGGGGGGTAAAAGCGCCGCGTAGTCCGCCACGCCCCGTTCTTGAACGGGGTCGATGCCGCGCACCACCACCCCGCGCATCTCCTCGCCCCGTGCCAGCATGGCTTGCGCCGACACATAGGGAGCCACCGCCACCACCTCGGGATGACGGCTCAGACGCTGGCTCAGTGACTCTGTGTCCAGCAAGGCGCCCCCATCGCGCGCCATCACCTCGGCATGCGACAGCACCGACAGCATGCGTTCGCGCACCTCTTTCTGAAACCCGTTCATCACACTCAGCACGATGATGAGTGCTGCCACCCCCAGGCTGATCCCCAGCATGGACACACCCGAAATGAAAGAGATGAAACCATTGCGGCGTGAAGCACGGCCGGCGCGGGTATAGCGCCAGCCCAGCACAAGCTCGTAGGGAATGCGTGGATAGGACATGGTCTTGAGGGGTGATTGTGGCATCAAGGACAATGCCCCCCTGTGATCGCCGCCCCCTCCGTCATCCTTTCCCACGCCCTGCCACCCGCGGACAGCCCCGAGATGCTCGAGGCGCTGACCGCCTTGCCGGTGCCTTTTGTGCGCCAGTGGTTGGGCGAGAGCGTGCGACAGCACACGTTGACCACTTCCGCCGAAGACCTGGTCCTGCCTGCCGAGTGGGCTCGGGCTGAAACGCTGGGCTGGACGTCGCCGCACGGCACCTGGCCCTGGGCTGCGCTGAGCGCGCCCCTGGCACCTGCCCCTCACGCTGCCTCCCAGTCGGCCTGGGCCTTCATCCGGCTGTGCCACTGGCAGGTGGGCAACGGCCAATTCACCTTGCTGGACCCCGGCCCCATCACGCAGGAAGAATCTGATGCCTTGAGGGCGTCGATGCGCACTTACTTCGAGGAAGACGGCATTACCTTGCAGGCCCACGAGCCCGGTCGCTGGCTGGCGCAATCCTCGCTCTTTGACGGGTTGGCGAGCGCCAGCGCTGAACGGGTGATGGGTTTGCCCATCGAGCCGTGGTTGCTTGGTGCCCACCTGCCCTCGCTGTCCCCAGCCATCCGCACCCTGCGTCGCCTGCAAAACGAGATGCAGATGCTGCTCTACCAGCACCCGGTCAATGACGCGCGCCGCACCCCGATCAACTCGATCTGGATCGAGGGATGCGGCCAACTGGGAGGCGACTGCCCGGCACCGATGACGAGTGCGGCATCCGCCGTTCTGCTGGACGATCTGCGCGAACCCTGGTTGCTGCGCGATGCCGCCGCCTGGGCGCGCGCCTGGCAACGCCTGGACGCCGAGGTGCTGCCCCCGTTGCTGAGCCCCGCCGGTGCACGCATCGCCTGGTGTGGCCCCCGACAAGCCCGTTGGTGGATTCACCAGCCCCCCTCGGTCTGGCAGCGGCTCCAGCGTGTGCTGCGACCGGTTCAACTGAACGAGGTGCTGTCGTGCGATGTCTGACGCGTGACGTCCCCCCGCGCAGCGTGTGGGCGCTGGAGCAAGCCGGGGTGCATCCGCTGTTGGCGCAACTGTACGCAGCCCGCGGCATCACCAGCCCGGAGGAACTCGACACTCAGCTGCAGCGCCTGCTCCCGCCCAACTCACTGCAAGGCACGGCCGAAGCCGCGCGCCTGCTGGCCCATGCCATCGAGCAGCAACACCACCTGTGCATCGTCGCCGATTACGACTGCGATGGCGCCACCGCTTGTGCAGTGGGCGTACGCGGCTTGCGGCTGCTGGGTGCCACCCGGGTGAGCTTTGTGGTGCCCGATCGGCAGGTCGATGGCTACGGCCTCACCCCCCCGATTGCTGAGCGGGTGCATGCGCTCGGCGCGCAGGTGTTGATCACCGTCGACAACGGCATCGCCAGCCTGGAAGGCGTGGCCCGCGCGCAGTCACTGGGTCTGCAAGTGGTGGTCACAGACCACCACCTGCCCGGCGCCGAGTTGCCGCCCGCCGATGTGATCGTCAACCCCAACCAGCCGGGCTGCACGTTTGGCAGCAAACACCTGGCGGGTGTGGGCGTGATGTTTTATGTGCTGTTGGCGCTGCGCGCCGAGCAGCGCCAACGCGGGCACCTCAAGGCAGGCCAGGAGCCACGACTGGATAGCTTGCTGCCGCTGGTGGCCCTGGGGACCGTGGCCGACGTGGTTCGACTGGACGCCAACAACCGCCGGCTGGTGGCCCAAGGCTTGGCGCGTGTGCGAAAGGGTCATCTCCCGGCGGGCATGTCGGCCCTGTTTGCGGTGGCGGGACGCGATTTGCGCCGAGCCAGCAGCCAGGATTTCGGCTTTGCCGTCGGGCCACGTCTCAATGCGGCCGGCCGCCTGTCCGACATGACCCTGGGCATCGAATGCTTGCTGACTGACGACCCCGGGCGTGCCCAGGCGTTGGCGCAGGCGATGGACCGCATCAACCGCGAACGTCGCGACCTCGAAAGCGGCATGCGTGAGCAAGCGTTGGCGCGCGCCGACGCACTGCTCAAGTCCGATGGCACACCGCCACCAGCGCTGTGTGTCTTTAACCCGGATTTTCATGAGGGCGTGGTGGGCATCGTGGCCTCACGCCTGAAGGACCAACACCACCGCCCGAGTTTTGTCTTTGCGCGCAGCGAATCCACTCAGCATGGCCCGGTGCTCAAGGGGTCGGGACGCTCCATCGCCGGCTTTCATCTGCGCGACGCGCTGGACCTGCTGAGCAAACGCCACCCGGGGGTGTTGCTGCAGTTCGGCGGCCACGCCATGGCGGCGGGTTGCTCGATCGCACCCGATCGTTTTGACGACTTCCTGCAAGGCCTGCAAGGCATTGCCGCCGAGTGGCTCAGCCCCCCGCAACTCACGCGCAGCCTGGAGGTGGATGGGCCCTTGCCCGCCGAGCATCGGCGGGCGGATGTGGCCGAGTTGCTGCAGCAAGAAGTCTGGGGGCAGGGGTTTGCCGCGCCGACGTTTTGCGACACGCTGGAGGTGGTGGGCCAGCGGGTGGTGGGCGAGCGGCACTTGTCGCTTCGCTTGCGGCACCACGGGCAAGCCGTGGATGGCATCTGGTTCGGCCGCAGCGAGCCCTTGCCTGCCCACGCCACGCTGGCCTACCGGCTCGAGGTCGACGAGTGGCAAGGCGCTCGCCGCGTGCGCCTGGTCATTGAAGACGAGGTCAGCGCGAACCCCTGACTCCCCGTAAAATCGGGGTGTGTCCATCCTCAACGCTGACCTGCACTGCCACTCCGTCGTCTCTGACGGAACGCTCACCCCCGAAGTCCTGGCCCAGCGCGCAAAAGACCTCGGGGTCGAACTGTGGGCCCTCACCGACCATGACGAGATCGGTGGACAACACCGGGCCGCCGCCGCGGCACGCGCGCTCTCACTGCCCTACCTCACCGGCACCGAAATTTCCGTCACCTTTGCCAACAAAACGGTCCACATCGTCGGGCTGGGCTTTGACGCGGACGACCCCCAACTCGTGCAAGGACTTCGCTCCACCCGCGGCGGGCGCGATGTGCGCGCCCAGGAAATGGCTGATCAACTCGCCGCCGTGGGCATCCAGGGCAGTTTTGAGGGCGCCTTGAAGTACGCCGGCAACCCGGAGCTGATTTCACGCACGCACTTCGCCCGCTTCCTGGTGGAAACCGGCGTGTGCAAGGACACCTCCGAGGTGTTTCGCAAGTACCTCACCGAAGGCAAGCCCGGCTTTGTTCCGCACCGCTGGGCCTCACTGTCTCAAGCGGTGCGTTGGATCACCGAGGCCGGTGGCGTGGCCGTCATCGCCCACCCGGCACGCTACGGATTCACCGCCAACGAAGAGTACGCGCTGTTCACCGAATTCAAGGCCCATGGCGGACGCGGCGTTGAGGTGGTCACTGGCAGTCACTCCAGTGCGGACGCCGTCACCTACGCCGACATGGCACGCGAGTTTCAGCTGGCTGCCTCACGAGGCAGCGACTTCCACAGCCCCGATGAAAGCCATACCGACTTGGGCCAACTGCCCTGGTTGCCAGGCGATCTTCAGCCGGTGTGGGAATTGCTGAACGATCGCATCCAATGAGTGTGCAGACCGCGCGGTCCGCCACCCAAGCCTCGGGCGTTGCCTTTGCAGTTCTGGCCATGGCCTGCTTCGCCGTCATGGACGTCACCAACAAGGTGCTGGTGGCCGGCATGCCACTTTTGATGGCGCTGTGGTTTCGCTACATGTTTCAGGCCCTGGCCACCACCGTGGCGGTGTTGCCGCGCCGCGGCTGGACCTTGTTTCACACCCGGCAGCCTTGGCGACACGTGTTACGCGGGGTGCTGCTGTTTCTGTGCAGCCTGCTGGCCTTCATCAATTTGCAGCACATGCCGGTGGCCGAGTTCACCGCCATTGGCATGCTGACACCGCTGGCGGTCACCGTGCTCGCGCGCTATTTCCTGAATGAGCGCGTCTCGGCGCTGCGTTGGGCCTTGATCCTGGGCGGCATGGTGGGCGCCTTGCTCATCGTGCAACCTGGCGCACAGATGTCCCTGGCCACGGCCTGGCTCCCGCTGTTGATGGTGGCCTGCTATGCCAGCTTTCAAGTGCTCACCAGTGTGATGGCGCAAACCGAAGAGCCCTTGACATTGCACTTTTACACGGGGTGGATCGGCACGGCCATCGCGTCCTGTCTGGTGCTGGGGTGGTGGACCACCGACCTGAGCGCAGCGCAGTGGGCCATGCTGCTGGTGCTGGGTGTGGCCGGCACCCTGGGGCATTACCTCCTGATCCTGGCCTTTGCCCGAACGCCGGCGTCGCGGATCACGCCGTTCCTCTACAGTGGCATCGCCTTCGCCACCCTGGGCGGCTGGCTGGTGTTCGCCCACGTACCGAACTCGCTGGCCTTGCTGGGTATGCTGCTGATTGTGGGGTGCGGCCTGTTAGCGGGTTGGGTGACCCTGCGTGAGCAGCGCATGCTTGCCGCTTCCTGATTGTTGGCCCCATGGCTCAGTTTCTGCACGTTCATCCCGACAACCCCCAGGCCCGGCTGCTCAAGCAAGCGGTTCAATGGCTGACCCGCGGCGACGTGCTGGCCATTCCCACCGATTCCAGCTATGCCCTGGCCTGCCACCTGGACGACAAGGCAGCGGTGGAACGCCTGCGCCGCATTCGCGGGGTGGACGACAAGCACCACCTGACCTTGCTGTGCCGTGATCTCTCCGAGTTGGCCCAGTTTGCCCGGGTGGACAACCGGCAATACCGGCTGCTCAAGGCCGCCACGCCAGGGGCTTACACCTTCATCCTGGAGGCCAGCAAAGAGGTCCCCCGCCGGGTCAGCCACCCCCAACGCAAGACCATCGGTCTGCGCGTGCCCGAGCACCGGGCCCTGCAGGAGTTGCTGAGCCTGCACGGGGGTCCACTCCTGGCCACCACCCTGATCCTGCCCGGCGAGGCACTGCCGCTGAACGATCCTGAAGAGATACGCGAGCAACTCGAGCACCAGATTGCCGCCGTGGTTGATGTCGGGGCCTGCCCGCTCGAACCCACCACCGTGGTAGACCTCACCCCCATGGGCCAGGGCGATGCCCCCGTCGTGGTTCGCGAGGGCCGTGGCCCATTGGACATCCTGGGCCTGGGCTGACGGCCGGCATGAGTTCGAAAGTGTTGCATCCGCACCGCTCCTGTTTAAGTGAAACGCATGGCATTTCAGGCTGTCAGCGGGCGTTGGGCATAACAAAGTCATAATTCAGGGGTGAACTTTCCCGATCTGGTCCAGACCGTCCTCATTTACGCCTTGCCGGTGCTGTTTGCCATCACCCTGCACGAAGCGGCACACGGGTACGCGGCGCGGCATTTCGGCGACAACACCGCGTGGATGATGGGCCGCGTCACCCTCAACCCTGTGCCCCACATCGACTGGTTGGGCACCCTGGTGATGCCCCTCGCCTTGTACTTTGCCACCTCGGGCGCCATGCTGTTTGGCTATGCCAAGCCGGTGCCGGTTCGATTCGACCGTCTGGACAACCCCAAGCGCGACATGATCTGGGTCGCACTGGCCGGGCCTGGGATCAACCTGGTGCAGGCCTTGCTGTGGGGCGTGCTACTGTACGTGCTGGTGGGCGTAGGCCTGCAGGAGCGATTTTTCCTCGAGATGTGCCGCGCTGGCATGTTGGCCAACGTGGTCATGTTTGCCTTCAACCTGTTTCCGCTGCCACCCTTGGACGGCGGGCGCATCGTCGTGGGTCTGTTGCCATGGCGGCAGGCGCTCATGTTCTCGCGCATCGAGCCCTATGGCTTTTTCATCGTGATGGCCCTGGTGTTGATGGGCGTGCTGAGTGCCTGGTGGATGCACCCCTTGATGGACCTGAGCTTTGACGTGATCAAGCTGGTGCTCAGCCCGCTCGAATTTTTGGTGAAATGACGCAATGAAAGATCGTGTTCTCTCTGGCATGCGCCCCACCGGGGCCTTGCACCTGGGTCATTACCACGGAGCCCTCAAGAACTGGGTTCGCCTGCAGTCCGAGATGGAGTGCTTTTACTTCGTGGCCGACTGGCATGCCCTGACCACCCACTACGAAAGCCGCGAGGTCATCGAGAAAAACGTCTACGAGATGGTGATCGACTGGCTGGCCGCGGGCCTGGATCCCGAGCAGTGCACCATCTTCCTGCAAAGCCGACTGCCCGAACATGCCGAGCTGTTCACGCTGCTGGCCATGGGCACGCCCCTGGGCTGGCTCGAGCGTGTACCCACCTACAAGGACCAGCAGGAAAAGCTCAAAGACAAGGATCTGTCCACCTACGGATTCCTGGGCTACCCGCTGCTGCAGGCGGCCGACATCTTGATCTACAAGGCCAAGTACGTGCCGGTGGGCGAGGACCAGGCCAGCCATGTCGAACTCACCCGCGAGGCAGCCCGACGCTTCAACCACCTCTATGGTCGCGAGATCCACTACGAGGAAAAAATCCAGGCCAGCCTGGCCAAACTGCCCAAGGACAGCGCCAAACGCTTCGAGAAATCGCGCAAGCAATTTCAGGAAACCGGTGACACCCGGGCGCTCGAGGGCGCCATGGGCTACATCGCCTCCGCTCCCGAACTCGACTCGCACGACCGCGAGCGTCTGGAAGGCCATTTCCGCGGCACCGGCAAGGTGATCCTGCCTGAGCCTCAGGTGCTGCTCACCGAAGCCAGCCGGCTGCCCGGACTCGACGGCGCCAAGATGAGCAAGAGCTACAACAACTCGATTGCCATCCGCGAAGACAAAGCCAGCCTGGAGCTCAAGGTCAAGCGCATGCCCACCGACCCGGCGCGCGTCAAGCGCACCGACGCTGGCGACCCGGCACGCTGCCCCGTCTGGGAGTTCCACAAGGTCTACTCGTCGCCCGAGGTGCGGGGCTGGGTCGAGCAAGGATGCAAGTCTGCCGGCATCGGCTGCCTCGAGTGCAAGCAACCGGTGATCGACGGCATGCTCAAAGAGCAGCAACCGATGCTGGTGCGCGCAGCGCCTTATGTGGCCAACCCGCGCATCGTCCGTGATATCGTTGACGCTGGAACCGAGCGAGCCCGTGTGGTGGCGCGCGAGACCATGCGCGACGTTCGAGAGGCCATGGGCCTGAATTACTGAGCAGGAGTTTTGTCATGAGTTTGTACGTCATCGATGACCACCCCCTGGTGCGACAGGCCATCGGGATGTTGCTGCGTCGGTTGCGTCCGGCGAGCAAGGTGGTCGAGTTGGAAAAGCTCAGCGAGCTGCAAGCCGCCATCATCAAAAACGGTGCGCCCGAATTGTTTGTGCTGGACTTGCTGCTGCCCGGCGTGAAAGGCGCGTCGGCAGTGAGCGACATCAAGAGCCTGTACCCCGACATTCCGTTGGCGGTTATCTCGGCCATGCCGGCCGGAGAAGCCGAAGAAACCTGCATCGAGGCCGGGGCTGATCTGTACCTGGAAAAATCCGCCCCTGCGCAGGATATTTCCAACGGGCTGCAAGGACTCCTCGCCGCCGATGTCTCGACCGACGAAGAAGCGGCAGCCGCACCCGGCGACACCAAACTGTCCAAGCGTCAAAAACAGCTGATCCTCATGCTAGACCGAGGCCTGAGTAACCGCGACATCGCCAACGAACTCAACATCAGCGAGCACACGGTCAAGGTGCATTTGTGGCGCCTGTTCCGCCGTCTGGGTGTGAAGAGCCGCACGCAAACCCTGCACTTTGCCCGCACGCATGGCTTGTTGATGGGGTGAGTGCACTGTGTGGCATGCGCCCGTGGCCCGCGGTCACCGCATCGGGCGCGCTGGCCTGATCAGGGTGATAGCCCCTCGATCTTCAACTCCACACCTGTCGAACCAACGCTCACCGGTGTTTTCATGACGCCCAGGTCACCGGGCTGGGACATCGCATTGCCCGTGCTGGAGATGCGTGCACGCAACGTCACCTGCGTCTGCCCTGCCAGCGATGCCTGCGGGTTCATGGCCGTGGACTCATCCAGCACGAAATTGAACGGTAACTGGCCCACCGTGGTGCGCACAATGGCCAGCGGCATGCGCGAGCCCTGGGTGGGTGTGGCGTAGATGAACACGGTGTCGCCCGGTGAGACCTTGGCAGTCAGCGCCGGCGCCAACACCACCCGGCCGGTGATACGGGTCGACGCTGAGGAAGCGCCTGGTCCGGGGGACGTCCCTGTCCCTTGAGCCACGGATGCAGGGGGCGCACGGCCTGCGGCCTGCTCGGCGTTCGGCACACCCACAGGTCCCCCCGGCTGGGTGCCCAGCTTGGCCTCGGCTTGTGCAATGGCGTCGTCGAGCTCGGCCTTGTCCGGGGCACCCGCCGCAATGCGGCTTTGCACCCGCTTCCAGTGCATCAACGCCACCGCGTAGCGCCCTTCGGAATAGGCGGCGCTGCCCGCCAGCAAACGCGCGGCCTCATGGTCGGGGTCGGCTTTGAGCACGCCCTGGATGATCTGCCAGGGCTCGCCCTCAAAGCTGCCACGCCCACGCGCCAGCACCTCGGCGCGTTCGATCGCCACATCGTCATTGGCACTGAGACGCAGCGCACGGGCGTAGGCCTGGGCTGACTCCTCAAAACGCTCGAGCGCACGTTGCACGCGCGCCAGCATGATCCACCCCTCCAGTTGCTGCGGCTCTTCGCTCAGGCGTTGCTCGAGCTTGGCCACCATCTCGGTGAGCTTGCGTGGGTCCACGGTGTGATCCGGTTGGCCCTGTGACAAGGCCACGGGGTCGAGTGCCAGTGGCTGCCCCAGCCAGCCATACAGACCCAGCCCCGCCAACGGCATATACAAGGCCAGGCCCAGAGCCAGCCAGCGCCGTGAACGGCTGGGGGCTGTTGTATCAGCGGCAGCGCGTTCTCGCGAACTCAGCCGGTTTCCGGTGTCTGCAGCACGATCGGCATCTTCCAGCAAGCGTCGGCTGAGTTCGTCTCGCACCTGGGTGTACTCGAGTTCGGTGAGCAGTCCTTGTTGCCGGTCGCGCTCCAACTCGGCCAGTTGCTCGCGATACACCGCCACATTGGAACCGACCCGGTCACCTTCAGAAGCATCCGCCGTGGCATGCGCCGCCCGCTTGAGCACCCGCCACCAGACCCACGCCACGCCGACGCAGAGCGCCAGCACCACCACCAGAAACAGCACCACGGGGTTCACATCAATCCTTCAGCAGTTGCTCGGCACGGGCACGGTCGGCCTCGCTCAGGGTGGTCACCCGCGGCACCTGAGTGCGGCGCTGGCGCAGGTAACGCCCCAGCACCACCAAGGCCAACACGAGCAGCGCAAAGGGACCGAACCACAACGCCCAGGTCAGCGGCTTGACCTCGGGACGGTACAACACGAAATCGCCGTAGCGGTCGACCAGGAAGCGTTTGACTTCCGCGTCGGACTTGCCCTCGCGGATCAGGCCCCGCACCTCGCGACGCAAGTCCTCGGCGAGCTCGGCATGCGAGGACGCCAGCGACTCGTTCTGGCACACCAGACAACGCAACTCATCGGCAATGGCCACCAGACGGGCCTCCACCACCGGATCCTCAGCCCGCGGTGCGGCCTCGCGGGCGGATGCCAGGACGACGTGGGCAAGCAACACCAGGCCAAGCAGCGCTTGGGGGACTCGACGGAAATGCGAGCTCATGATTTCTCCAGCTCCCGGATGAGGGGCAGGATCTTTTCACTCAAGAGTGCTGGCGTCACCACACCGACACGCTTGTAGCGGATGACGCCCTGACGGTCGATCACATAGGTCTCTGGCACGCCATACACCCCGTAGTCGATTCCCACGCGACCATCGAGGTCCATCACCGACAGCGCATACGGGTTGCCGTGACGCGCCAGCCATACTTTGCTGCGATCACGGGCCAGTTGCAGCTTGGCCTCGGGCGCCAGCTTGCCCTGGGCTTCGTCCTGCGGCTGAATTTCCTTGTAGCTCAGACCCACAATAGGCACTGCGTTCTGACGGGCAAAGGCCACCAGCACCGGATGCTCTTCACGACACGCCACGCACCAGGTGGCCCAAACGTTGAGCATCCACACCTTGCCCTGCAAGCTTTGCGGGGAAAAGGGTTCGCCCCCTTCCAGGGTGGGCAGGCTGAAGGCCGGTGCGGGCTTGTTGATGAGGGGCGAGGGGATCTCGCGCGGATCCCGCTTGAGCCCCACGGCCAGGAAGACCACCAAGCCCAGAAACAGGGCCAGGGGAATGAGAAATTTTTTCATGTCGTTGACATCAACCCGCTCGCGCCGCCGCTGAAGCTTCAGCCAGGTCATCGGCCCCCTGTGTCTTGCGGTAGCGGCGGTCGAGCGCTGCAGCCACACCCCCGAACACCATCAGCAACACGCCTCCCCACAGCCAGGGCACAAAAGGCTTGTAGTACACGCGCATGCTCCACTCGGGACGCTCACCCTCGAGGCGGTCTCCCAACGACACATACAGATCGCGCATGAAACCCGAATCGATGGCCGCCTCGGTCATGGGCATGGCGGTAGAAAAGTAGTTGCGCTTTTCAGGCGATAACACTTCCAAGGGCTGGCCATTGCGCAGCACGTGCACCTCGGCACGCACGGCCCGGTAATTCGGGCCTTGCACGTTTTTCATGTCCACCAGACGGAAGGTGTAAGGGGCAATCGTCACCTCGTCGCCCAGGCCCATGCGCACGTCCCGCTCGACTTCAAAGGATTTCACGCCGGTGACGCCCACCACCAGCACCGCCATGCCCAGATGCGCCAGGTGCATGCCCCAGAACGAGGCCGGGATGCGGCCAGGCTTGCGCAAACGCTGCACCACCTGCCACAGCGTCCCCAGACCGACCCAGGCCCCCAGTGTCCAGCCCAGAGCGGTCCCCACAGACCAGGTTCCAAAGGCCAACGGAGCGACGTTGCCCACCAGCAGGGCGACGCATCCGACCCAGCGCAGTTCGACCACGAGCTCGGAGAGTTTCGCTTCGCGCCAGCGCGCCACCGTGCCCGGGATCATGATGAACAGCAGCGGCACCATCAGCGGTGCAAAGACCAGGTTGAAGTACGGCGGTCCCACCGACAGTTTGCCCAGATTCAGCGCATCAATCACGAGCGGGTAGATCGTGCCCAGCAACACAGCCCCGGTGGCCACGACCAGCAGCACACTGTTCATCAACAGAAACGTCTCGCGCGAGAGCAGCCCCATGCTGCCTCCCAAGGTGACCTGTGGTGCACGCCAGGCAAAGAGCGTGAGTGAACTCCCCACCACCACGGCCAGGAACAGCAAGATGAACACGCCCCGCGAGGGATCGGATGCAAACGCATGCACCGAGGTCAGGACCCCGGAGCGCACCAGGAAGGTTCCCAAGAGCGACAAAGAAAACGCGCCAATGGCCAGCAACACGGTCCAGGCCTTGAAGCTGCCACGCTTCTCGGTGACCATGAGCGAGTGGATCAAGGCGGTGGCCACCAGCCAGGGCATGAGTGAGGCGTTTTCCACCGGGTCCCAGAACCACCAACCGCCCCAGCCCAGTTCGTAGTACGCCCACCAGGATCCCAGACCAATGCCGAAGGTCAGGAAGGTCCAGGCGATGACCGTCCAGGGACGCGACCAGCGGGCCCAGGCCGCGTCCAGGCGACCCGACAACAACGCTGCGATGGCAAAGGCAAACGCCACCGACAGGCCCACATACCCCATGTAGAGCATGGGCGGATGGATCACCAGTCCCGGGTCTTGCAACAGCGGGTTCAGGTCGCGACCCTCCTGGGCGGGCGGCAGCAGACGTTCAAACGGATTCGACGTGGTGAGAATGAAGCTCAAAAAGCCGATCGACACCAACCCCAGCACCCCCAGCACCCGCGCCACCATCGCCAGGGGCAAGCTGGCGGAGAACACCGCCACCGCCGCACTCCACAAGGCGAGCATCAACACCCAGAGCAGCAAAGAACCCTCGTGTCCCCCCCACACCGCGGCCAACTGATAGGGCTTGGGCAGCAAGGTGTTGGAATGCTGCGCCACGTACACCACCGAGAAATCGTTGGACAGAAAGGACGATGACAGACAGGCGAAGGCCAGCGCCACCAGCGAAGCTTGCATCAGGGCGGAGGGGCGAGCCAGCGACTGCCAGGCAGCATTGCGGTTGAGCGTGCCCCACAACGGAAATACCCCCTGCACCACCGCCACCAGCAGGGCGAGGATCAGGGCAAAGTGTCCAAGTTCAGGAATCATGAGAGCTCTCAGGGCTTGACGGTTTGAGCCGCTTTGGCAGCAGCGGCCTTGTCCAGCGCGTGCTGGGCTTCGGGGGGCATGTAGTTTTCGTCGTGCTTGGCCAGCACCTCGCTGGCGACAAACAGGCCCTGCTCATCGAGCGTGCCTTGGGCCACGACGCCCTTGCCCTCCTTGAAGAGGTCGGGCAGGAGTCCACTGTAACGGACCGGTGTCTCATGGATCGTGTCGGTGACCACAAATTCCACCAGCACCTGATCGCGCTTGACACTGCCTTCCTTGACCATGCCACCGACCCGGAACACACGCCCCTTGGGCGCCTCGCCCTGGGCGATCTGTGTGGGGGAGAAGAAAAACACCAAGTTGCTCTGGAACGCATTGAGCACAAAGGCCGTCGTGACGGCCAGGACGGCCACCCCCGCCGCAATCAGCAGAAAGCGTCGATGACGGGGTTTCATGGCACATCCTTGGCATGGGGCGCGGTGGGGTGTTCAGCATCATGCGCCAGCAGATCACGCTCGCGTCGCAGTGCTGTGAGTGTGTTCGCGCGCTGGCGACGGGCTTGCCAGACTTCAACGGCCATCAAGAATGCGGTCATGGCAAAGCTGCCCCAGACATACACAGCATAGCCCCCCATGGCCCAGAACTCGGCCCAGGACGTCCATCTCATGCCGCCCCTCCGGCCACTTCGGGCAGTTCGCGCACCCACTGGGCATGCTGTTCACGCTGCAGGATCAAGGTCCGCACCCGGTACAACACCAGTGCGATCGCATACACCCAGAAAGCCAGCGCCATCAGCAGCATGGCCACCAGCATCAGTCGTGCCATCGAAGGCGCCTGCGTCAACGACACCGAGGCGCCTTGGTGCAGTGTGTTCCACCACTTCACCGAGAAATAAATGATGGGCACATTGAGGGCGCCCACAATCGCGACCAACGCCCCGGCCCGGTCGCCTCGACGCGGGTCATCGATGGCCGAGGTCAACGCGATGTAGCCCAGGTAGAGAAAAAATAGAATCAGCTCGGACGTGAGGCGGGCATCCCACACCCACCATGTGCCCCACATGGGCTTGCCCCACAACGCCCCGGTCCACAGGGACAGAAAAGCAAAGATGGCCCCCGTGGGCGCGAGCGCCCGGGTCATCATGCCCGACAGGCGGGTGTTGAAGGCCAGACCCAGCACTCCCCAGAATGCCATGGCCAGGTAGATGATCATGGACATCCACGAGGCGGGCACGTGCACGAAGATGATGCGGTAGCCCTCACCCTGTTGCGCATCGGTCGGCGCCACGGCCAACCCCAGCCACAACCCCGCCATGCCCAGCACGGTCGCCAGCGCGGCGAGCCAGGGCCAGCAACGCCCAGCCAACCCATAAAAGGGTTGGGGTGAGGCGTAATGAAATAGGTTCATAAGATCGGGGATACCCCCAAGGGAATGAGGTCGAATGGTGAAGATTTTAGGGGGGTCCCGATGGGCCTGAATTGACCATGGTCAAGCGACTCCTGTACTGGACAAGGTCTGCACACGTCATGCTGAACGCTGGCGCGTCATGTGCCGACATCCGGGTCATTCCAGCGCGATCCGCAACGCAACGGCGCAAGCCCACGGGCTGAGCGCGGCAGCGGGCAACAACAAGGCCATGAGGATGGAAACATGCGCCTCGATACCCAGGCCTGCCATCTGAGATTCCACCGCCCCTGCCCCGAACACCAGCACCGGCACGAACAAAGGCAATACCAGGAGCGACAACAGCACGCCGCCGCCTCGCACCCCCAGGGTGAGCGCCGCACCAATTGCACCAATCAGGGACAACACCGGCGTGCCGATCAAGAGGGTCAGCATCAACACCACCAGCGAGTCCACAGGCAAATCAAATTGAAGACCCAGCAGGGGCGCGAGCAAGACCAGGGGCAGGCCAGAGGTCAGCCAGTGCGCCAGGATCTTGGCGGCCACCAGCCAGGACAACCCTGCTGGCGACAAGGCCAGGTGCTCCAGCGTGCCATCCCGGTGGTCCGACTCGAACAGGCGACCCAGTGACAACATGCTGGCCAGCAAAGCCCCCACCCAGATCACCCCGGGGGCCACCTTGCGCAAGGTGG
>RFTK01000300.1 GCA_009923505.1 Betaproteobacteria bacterium | reverse complement strand
GTCAGCACCCAGGCCCAGATGATGCGCTCGACCACGCTCCACTTGATCGCGTTGAAGCGCTTGGCCGCACCGACGCCCATGATGCTGGTCGTGATCGCGTGCGTGGTGGAGACTGGCATTCCGAGTGAGCCGGCGAAGGCCAGCACGCTCGCGGCCGTGGTCTCGGCAGCGAACCCGTGGATGGGCTGAAGCTTCACCATTTTATGGCCCAGGGTCTTGATGATGCGCCAGCCGCCGGCGGCCGTGCCCGCTGCCATCGTCAGTGCACAGGTGATTTTGATCCAGGCGGGGATGTGGTCGCTCTTGGGTCCGAGATCTTCGACTCGGAGAAAGCTCAACCATTCTGGAATACCGGCCAGATCACCTGCTTTCGTGCCCGCCACGAGGGCCAGGGCAATGATGCCCATGGTCTTCTGTGCGTCGTTCTGACCGTGACTCAAGCCCATGTAGCCAGCGCTGAAAATCTGGAGCTTGCCAAACGTGTTGCTCACCGTGCGTGGCCGCCATCGCAGGCAGAACATGTAAAGCGCCGTCATGATGATAAATCCGAAGACCAGCCCCGCGAGTGGCGAGAGCACCATCGGGAGAAACACCTTGTAGAGCAGGCCGCTGCCTTCAAACCAGTGTGCGGTCGCGGCCGGTGGCTTGGACCAGATCAACGCCGCCCAATCACCGTGTGACGAGGCCAGCGTGGCCCCCACCAGTCCACCCACCAGCGCGTGGCTGGAACTGGACGGCAGGCCAAACCACCAAGTCAGCAGGTTCCAGAAAATCGCGCCAAGCAACGCGCAGATGATCGTGTGGGTGGTAACGAACTTGGCTTCCACCAAGCCTGACGAAATTGTCTTGGCCACAGCAGTGCCGAAGAACAGTGCCCCAAACAGGTTCGTGGCTGACGCCAGCACGATGGCTTGGCGCGGGGTGAGCACCTTGGTGGAAACGACGGTGGCGATGGAATTGGCCGTGTCGTGAAAGCCGTTGATGTATTCGAAGATCAACGCCACCAGCACGACGGTCAGGACGAGGGTCATGCGGGCGTCAGGAATTCTTGAGAACGATGTGGGTGACTACGTTGCCGGCGTCGC
>RFTK01000299.1 GCA_009923505.1 Betaproteobacteria bacterium | reverse complement strand
ATGGTCGATACTCCTCCCGGGGTTATCTTTGTGACGTTATAAACATTCAGATACTCATTCGCCGTATAAACGTTGCCGCTGGAATCGATCGTGATGCTACGGGGCAAACTTCCGGTAGTGCCCAGAATGGTCGATACGCCTCCCGGGGTTATCTTGGTGACGTCGTTCGAATTTTGATTCGCCGTATAAATGTTGCCGCCGGAATCGATTACGATGCCAAAGGGCGCGGACCCCGTGGTGCCCAGAATGGTCGATACTCCTCCCGGGGTTATCCTGGAGACGGTATCAACTTCATTCGCCGTATAAACGTTGCCGCTGGAGTCGATCGTGATGGCAGTGGGATAACGCCCCGTAGTGCCCAGAATGGTCGATACTCCTTCCGGGGTTATCTTGGTGACGTTATCCGACCAATTATTCGCCGTATAAACGTTGCCGCTGGAGTCGATCGTGATGCCAACGGGATAACTTCCCGTAGTGCCCAGGATGGTCGATACTCCTCCCGGGGTTATCTTTGTGACGTTATTCGAATTTTGATTCGCCGTATAAACGTTGCCGCTGGAGTCGATCGTGATGCCCGAGGGATGATTCCCCGTAGTGCCCAGAATGGTCGATACTCCTCCCGGGGTTATCCTGGTGACGTTATTCGAAGTCCCATTCGCGGTATAAATGTTGCCGCTGGAATCGATCGTGATGCCCCAGGGATAAGTCCCCGTAGTGCCCAGAATGCCAGCCGTGGGTGCACTCAACGCCGGTGTCGTAGCCGTGATGGATGTCGTGTTCACTACCACCACATTGGTCGCGGCCGCTCCACCGAGGGTCACACTGGTGGCTCCGGTGAAGTTGGTGCCCGTGATGGTTACTGTCTGGCCACCGGCGGTTGAGCCGCTCGACGGGCTGATCGCGCTGACGGTGGGTGCGGCAAGGTAGGTGTATAAGCTATTGGCCGCATTGGTTCCGCCAGGGGTCGTCACGAGGACGCTGGCAGTGCCTGCCGTTCCCGCCGGTGTCGTAGCCGTGATGGAGGTCGCGTTCACCACCACCACATTGGTCGCGGCCGCTCCACCGAGGGTCACACTGGTGGCTCCGGTGAAG
>RFTK01000298.1 GCA_009923505.1 Betaproteobacteria bacterium | reverse complement strand
TACTTTTGCGGTCTACGGTGCCAAGGACGAGGATGGCGCCGGTACCGAGCGGCTGATCCCCTTTGACCTGATTCCGCGCATCATCCCAGCCCATGAATGGCAAACCATGGAGGCAGGGCTGGTGCAGCGGGTCAATGCCCTCAATCGATTCATTCACGACGTCTACCACGAGCAGGAGATCTTGCGCGCCGGCGTGATACCGGCCGAGCAGGTGCTGCGCAATGCTCAGTTTCGGCCCGAGATGGTCGGGGTACAGGTACCCGGACAGATTTATTCGCACATCAGCGGCATCGACATCGTGCGTGCGCCCAATGCGCAAGGCCAGGGTGAGTATTACGTCCTCGAAGACAACCTGCGGGTCCCCTCGGGCGTGAGCTACATGATCGAAGACCGCAAGATGATGATGCGGCTTTTTCCGATGTTGTTCGCACAGAACCGGGTCGCGCCCGTGGCCCACTATCCGGACCTGTTGCTCGAAACTCTGCGCGCCATGGCCCCCGCTGGCTTGAACGAGCCCGCTGTGGTGGTGCTCACGCCCGGCATGTACAACTCGGCCTATTTCGAGCATGCCTTCCTGGCCCAGCAGATGGGTGTGGAGCTGGTCGAGGGGCAGGACCTTTTCGTCAAGGACGACTTCGTCTACATGCGCACCACCCGGGGCCCGCGACGGGTCGACGTGATCTACCGGCGCATCGACGATGATTTTCTTGACCCCGAAGTTTTTCGGCCCAATTCGACCCTAGGCTGCGCCGGTCTGCTGCGCGCCTACCGGGCTGGCAATGTGGCCATCTGCAATGCCATTGGCACCGGGGTGGCTGATGACAAGTCCATCTACCCCTATGTGCCGGCCATGATCGAGTTCTACCTCGGTGAAAAGCCTATCCTGAGCAATGTGCCGACCTACCAGTGCCGGATTTCCGAGGACCTGAAGTACACCCTGGCCCACCTCAAGGACCTGGTGGTCAAGGAGGTTCATGGTGCTGGCGGCTACGGCATGTTGGTCGGTCCTGCTGCGACCCAGGCCGAGATTGAGGAGTTTCGCAAGGTGCTGCTGGCCAACCCCTCAGGCTATATCGCCCAGCCCACGCTGAGCCTG
>RFTK01000297.1 GCA_009923505.1 Betaproteobacteria bacterium | reverse complement strand
AATGTCGAGGCCGAATCGTCCCCACTCGCAATTCGCACCACTTGGACCACTTGGACCCCTCGCACCAGTGACACTACTGACACCACGCGCACCACTGACACCACGCGCAGCGCTCGCACCACTCACCCCACTCGCCAGCTCCTCATTGATCGGGCTAAGGATGAGTTCGCCGCCAGCGCCGGCCGTGTGCTTGAGCAGGTTGGTGGCGAGTTCGGTGACCACCAGGGCGGCCTGGGCGATGCGTGTTTCGTCAAAGCCCAAGACGCGGCCAAGCGCGCTAACCAGTCGCCGTGCTTCGCCCGGATGGCTGGAGTCTTGCACACGTAAAGATGAGGGAAATAGCATGGCCTCATTTCCACATGGTGATGCTGACGCGCGTTCCCTCTCCGGGCCTTGAGAAAATCTCGAAATCGTGCACCAGCCGTTTCGAACCGCCCAAGCCAAGACCGAGGCCCTGACCGGTGGTGAACCCGTTGGTCAAGGCTTGCTCAATATTGGCGATGCCCGGCCCCTGATCCTCAAACGTTGCCCGCACGCCAGTGCGCCCGCCGTCCACCAGACTTTCCAGCCGTGCCGTCCCGCCACCACCCCAGAGCACTGTGTTTCGCCCCAATTCGCTGGCGGTGGTCACCATCTTGGTCTGCGCTACCAGGTTGAACGCCAGCTCGACCATCCGGGCACGCACCGCTTGCCGAGCAAGGACGATATCGTCACCGGTGCGTATGGGCAGGGTTTCACATTTCGTCAGGCTCATTATCGCCGCCTTCACGCCTGCCTTCATCCTCGCCTGGATCGGCCAGTGTTCGCAGCAGCGCCATGCCCTGATCGACATTGCGTGCGGTGCGCACGTTGCTCAGCGACATGCCCAACTCGATAATGGTCATGGCCACGGCCGGCTGCATGCCGACGACGACAGAATGGGCTCCCAGCATGCTGATCAGCGAAGCGATGTTGCCCATGATCCGACCGATGAAGGAGTCGACGATTTCAAGCGCAGAGATGTCAATGAGCACGCCTTTGGCCCGCACCTTGACCAACCGGGCGGTGAGGTCGTCCTGCAGGGTCATTGCCAGACTGTCGTGCAAATCGACCTGGATGCTGACCAGGAG
>RFTK01000296.1 GCA_009923505.1 Betaproteobacteria bacterium | reverse complement strand
ACCATTCGCGACCGCATTTCATCAACCGATACTATCGCGTGTCGCAAAGCAAAACCCCACCTCTCCACCTCACGGCTTGGTGTAGCCGACGATGTAGTGGTTGCCCAAGGTGTCGTTGTAAACCATGTAGAGTCTGACGACGTTGTTCCACACAACGCCCGTAAGGCCACTGACGCTGGTGGTGGTGGGCGGAAACTCGTCTGGATCATAGACCCGGCCCAAGGTCTGATCGTCGATTTCGACCTTTACCCCAGTCATGTATGTTGGAGGTCCGGCCAGCGTAACCCCAGTGGTCGCATCTTTGTAAACCCAAGAAACCCCTGTGACGTTGCCACCAGATACCGTGACAGTGGGCACCGGTATCACAAGCCGATTCGCAGCTTGTGGATCGGGGACGCTGCACACGATGTTGCTCCCCATGAAGTTCATGGTCCAAGTGCCGCCGGGTGGGATGTTGGGATTTGATCGGAAGACCGTCTGGTATTGCGCGTAGCCCATGCCCGCATCAAAGCGCGAGGAATCGCCAGGGCTGTTGTTTATCCCCGAGCCGTTCGGACCGGTGAAAAAGACACTCGCTGGCAGCGGATTGGTTTGAGAATTCATTGTTTCAAGGACCGCGGCGTAGCTGTTGACTGTCATCGGAAAGCCAGGGGTTGGCGTGAAGGCACCTCCGAAACCTCCGCCAACCGTGTAGAAATGGAAGCTGAAGGTCGTTCCAAACGTCCGCCCAATGCGCATCCGGTAAAACAACCTCGGGAACCGGGCCAGCGCCTCCGGGTCGATCAGGCTGGTCAGGTTGGTGACGGCAGTGAATGTGTGCCGCGGCACCCAATTGATCAGGTTGGTTGAGGACTCGAGGGTGTAGGTCTGGTTCGACACGCCGATCAAATTGACGCCGATCTGTTTGAAGGCGGTCCCGATCACCGAGTAGTTCGTAAAGCCGGGCGCAGGAAAGCTGTTCGCCGTCACCGTCAGCGTCAGCGCATCATTACCATCGGCATTGGCCAAGGCCGGCAGCAGGCTCGATACTGGCGCGGCATTCACCGTCGCCGTCACCACCCCTTCGGTGGCAAAGGCGAGCGCATTGACCGAATCGGCACCCACGGGCCC
>RFTK01000295.1 GCA_009923505.1 Betaproteobacteria bacterium | reverse complement strand
TCTCGGGCACACCCGGATAGAGCTGGCTGCTGGTGCCGCAGCGACTTTGGTAGTGACCGTTGAAAGTGCTGCGTATGGCTGCGAGCTCTGGGCTCAGTCGCACCGCCTCCAGGCTTGCGTTTTGGCGATAGGCCAGGGCCTTGACCAGCAGCTCACCGGTGCCATGGCCTATCCAGCTGTCGACCAAGGACTGTGAAACGGGGGCCAGGCTCAGGTGTGCCAGGGTGTCGTTGACCGCGTCGGCGATTTCCGGTGCGGTCTCGATCAGGGTGCCGTCCAGGTCGAAGAGCACCGCCTTCCATGCCGCGCCCATCAGGCCAGCCCCAAGGCCCGCTTGCGGCGTTCCATCAGGCGCCAGACAAAGGGGGTGAAGATCAGTTGCATGGCCAGCTCCATCTTGCCGCCGGGCACCACGATGGTGTTGGCCCGGCTCATCCAGGCGTCATGGATCATGCTGCGCAGGTATTGAAAGTCTATGCCCTTGGGGTTGGCAAAGCGGATCACCACCATGCTCTCGTCGGCCGAGGGAATGTCGCGTGCGATGAAGGGGTTGGAGGTGTCGACCATGGGCACCCGCTGGAAGTTCACATGGGTGTGCGCGAACTGCGGCACGATGTAGTTGATGTAGTCAGGCATGCGGCGCAAGATGGTGTCGGTCACCGCCTCGGTGCTGTAGCCCCTCTGGTGCTTGTCGCGCCAGAGTTTTTGTATCCACTCCAGGTTGATGACCGGCACCACGCCAACCCGCAGGTCCGGGTATTGCGCGATGTTGTGCTCGGGCGTGACCACGGCGCCGTGCAGGCCTTCATAAAACAGCATGTCGGTATCCTTGGGCAGCTCTTCCCAAGCGGTGAAGGTGCCCGGCTCCTGCTTGTAGGGCGCGGCCTCTTCATGGTTGTGCAGGTATTTGCGGGCCCGTCCTTGACCGGTCTGAGCATAGGTTTTGAACAGGTTCTCAATGTCGCCAAACAGATTGTTGTCGACGCCGAAGTGGCTGAAGTGCTTGTTGCCTTCTTGCTCGGCCTGGGCCTGGCGAACCTTCATTTCCTTTCGTTCATAGCGGTGAAAGCTGTCACCTTCGATGATGGCGGCCTTGACGCCTTCGCGGCG
>RFTK01000294.1 GCA_009923505.1 Betaproteobacteria bacterium | reverse complement strand
GTCGCCTGAGCCCTCGCGTTCGTCGTCCAGCCAGCCAAGGCCAGGGATGCGCCAGCGACCCAACCCAGTGTTTGTCTTCTTTTCATGATGTCTCCCGATTGACAGGCCTGGCCTCATCGAGGAAGGTCTGCAGGACTTGAGGTGAGCGAACTCTAGCACCGGGCCAATATCCGAGGAATTACCCTGTCTATGCAAGGGCGCCGACAATCGTGCCATCTGTTTATTTCAACCAGCATCGCCTGGATGCCCGCCATTATGAAAATTGCCGCCTTCACCCATCAAGGTCAACCCCACGTGGGTCAAGTCTCAGACGATCTGCTCTCGGTGACGCCGTGGGATCTTCCCTTGGCCGAGCGTGAACTCGGCGCACAAGGCATCATCGAGCGTCAGGTGCGGGGCGACGCGATGCCCGCCACCCTGGCCAGCATCGCACTCTCGCAGGTCCAGTTGCGCGCACCCTTGCCACGCCCACGTCGCAATGTGTTTTGTGTGGGCAAGAACTACTACGCACATGCCAAGGAATTTGCCAGCAGTGGCTTTGACAGCAGCGCCAAGGCAGGCGGCGACATCCCCTCCGTGCCCATCATCTTCACCAAAGTGCCCGAGTCGGTCATCGCCACCGGCGAGGCCATTCGCATGCCGGGGGCCGATGTGTCCACCGCCATCGACTATGAGGCTGAATTGGGGGTCATCATCGGGCGCGGCGGCAAGGGCATTCGCGCCGCTGATGCCCTGCAACACGTCTGGGGCTACACCGTGATCAACGATGTGACGTCACGCGACTGGCAAAACCGTCATCTGCAATGGCACATGGGCAAGTCCTTCGACACCTTTTGTCCGATGGGTCCATGGCTGGTCACGGCCGATGCCTGTGATGGCACCAACACACAGGTGCGCTGCTGGGTCAACGGCGAGGAGCGTCAAAACGCCAGCACCCGCGATCTGATTTTCGACATTCCTACCCTGATTGAAACCCTGAGTGCCGGTATCACGCTGTACCCGGGCGATGTGATTGCCACCGGCACCCCGGTGGGTGTGGGCATCGGCTTCAAGCCGCCGCGTTACTTGCAATCAGGGGACCGTGTGCGTGTCGAGATCGACGGCATCGGCGCCATCGAAAA
>RFTK01000293.1 GCA_009923505.1 Betaproteobacteria bacterium | reverse complement strand
CGCCTTGGCGCGCGCGCTGGCCAACAACCCCCGCATCTTGCTCATGGACGAACCCTTTGGCGCTTTAGACCACCAAACCCGAGAGCTGATGCAAGAGCTGCTGTTGGGCCTGTGGGAGCTTCAAGCCAAGACCGTGCTCTTTGTGACCCACGACATTGATGAGGCCGTTTTCATGGCCGGCCGCGTGGTGGTCATGAGCGCCCGTCCAGGACGCATCAAGCTCAGCCGCCCCGTAGGTTTACCTCATCCAAGGCACTACTCAGTAAAAACGACGCCGGCCTTTTCCGCGCTCAAGAGCGAGCTCACTGAGGCGGTCCGTGCCGAGGTCTTAGCTACGACCTCAGCCTTAGTCTAACGACCCGTCATTGCGAGGCGCAGTGCGCCGTGGCAATCCATTCACGCCAGCTGCGCTAAACACCGCGCTTCGTCCAAAAACAGATCACCTCGAGGAAACGGCAGAGTGGTCGAATGCACCGGATTCGAAATAGGGCATACCGGGTATGCAGTACAGAGTCGGCCCTGCGAAACCGCCGCAACCCGCATGAATCCACGATTCTTTACCGATAGCGGTACACCTGATCCCTCAGGAATCGTTACTGGAGGTAGAGATTTCTGTGGGATTTGCCCATGTCGACACCAGACTATTTCCGCTCTCGCTTGGACCAGATGATCGACATGCGCCACCCGCTGGCGGTGTTGGCCAGTCGTTTGCCCTGGGCGGCCAGCGTGGCCCCCTTGCTGGCCCGCCAGGAGCGAGTGGCCAAGCGGGTGATCAGCCAAGACCTGCTGGGAGTCGTTGAGCAGGAAGTTGGTGCCGGCTTCAGCGCGGCCGGGCGCCCGCGCCTGCCGTGCGACGCCACGCAGATTGGCCGCTTTCGCCGACTGCTGGTCGAAAGGCGCGCTGGGCGACGCGTTGCATGCCTTGTGCTGCGCCGCGGGCTACAACATTCGCTGGCTGCTGCGGGCCATTGCCCGAGGGGCCTTGCGGCGGCTTTTTTGGGACCAAGAACACTGCACCGCGACCACAGAAAGTGGCATGGTGTTAATGTCCCGGGAAGTGGTGTAAGTTCTTGATGCGCGGCAAGGCGCTGAGGGCGTAGCCCGAAGCGGCTTGCCGCGCATCGGTCGCCCCTTTGGGGG
>RFTK01000292.1 GCA_009923505.1 Betaproteobacteria bacterium | reverse complement strand
CGCGCAGTTACACTGGCTGGGAGGAACAAACATGCCGAGCCTGAGATTGATCGACAGCGTGCCGTGCGCGACGCCGAAGTGCACCGGCGATGGCACCAAATGGTGCGATGATGAACGGTTCATTCCGTTTGCCGAGGATGCGCGTGCAGGTGCGTGGTTCTGCCGTCCGTGCTCGTGGCAGCCGAAGTTGCCGGACAGCGCGTTCGTGGTTCCGGCGACAGCGGCGTGGGATGCGTGGGCCGAGATCGAGGCGATGGAAAATGCCGTGGATGGTGAGGGAATGCCAGGATGATCACACGACGTCAGATTGCGCCGCTTGCCACGCGCTACAACGGGGTGCTCTTCAAGAGCATGCTCGAAGCCCGTTGGGCAATGTATTTCGATCTTGTCCGCGTTGAATGGCGCTACGAGGACGAAGGCTACAGGCTGCCGTCAGGGCCGTACCTGCCGGACTTCTGGTTGCCTGATCTTGACATGCACGCCGAGGTCAAGCCGGATAAGGGGTTTTCGTTGCAGGAAATCACCAAGTGTCACGACCTGTTTGAGATGACCGGGAACGCGGTGCTGTTGCTCGATGGGCTGCCACGTAACGATCATTTCTACCTCATTGAGCCGTTAGACGCACCCTCCCGGCCCAAGGACGTGACGCTGTCATGCATTGGAATTGATGATCGAGGATTCATAACGGAGATTGGATCAGATGTGGATCCGGAGTCCCTAGACGGTGATCGCATCGGTGTCGATTACGGATATGCCCGTGAAGTAGCAGTGGACATGAGGCTGCTGAAATATGACGCGTCACTTGCCAATTGGCAGTCAGGGTCAAGAAAACCTCTTTATTATGGAACTTCCTGGGTCCGGCAGCGTGGACGGGTTCATGGTCATGTTCTTGAACACTATTCATACCCATCAAGGATTGCACGACGCACTCTTGATGGCCGGTTGGTGCGGGCATGATGACGGTGGTGCGGTACCCGACCGCCGAGGAACTGGCACGCAGTCTCGGGGGGAAACGGGCGGCGAAGGGGTGGATTGCGCAGTGCCCGGCGCATGAGGATCGCCACGCTTCGCTGTCGATCAGTGAGTCGGATGACGGGACGCGGGTGCTGTGGAAGTGCCACGCGAAATGCCCGCAGGACGATGTGAAGCGTGCGCTGATCGCACGCGGG
>RFTK01000291.1 GCA_009923505.1 Betaproteobacteria bacterium | reverse complement strand
CTAATGGCCGAGGATGAGTGCGCCCCCCTATTTTGGCACAGGACTCTCAGACGTATCAGTACTGTGTATCCCCCACCATCCACCCCGGCCAGGTATGCTTGATGCCTCGAAATGACACAACCCTACGGAAGCCTCTACCGCCGAGGCTGAACTCGTGCTGGCACAACGCAAAAAAGAGGCCAGCGTCGCCGCCAGCCTCTTTCTTGTTTTCGTGCTTTACAGCGGCTACTTCAGTGACACGGTTGCCGTAGTCTGGGTCGGCGTCCCATTCACAGTCAGCACAATCGGCACAGCAGTTCCGGCAGTCACACCAGCAGGAATCTGCAGATTGAACTGTTGCATGCCGTCCGTGGCTCCGGGCGTGTTGCCCGCATAAAGGACGGTTGCATCCACGCCGCCGATTGTCGCCGTTACGTTACCAGCAACCGTGCGAAGGCCATTCGTCCCGGCTGTATTGAAGACTCCGAAACCGGTGCCGTAGACCGACAGCCAACTGCCTCGGGTGGCGGGGGTCGTGCTGCTGTTTGTTGTTCCGTCACTGTTGACGATGGCGGCCTGACCTTTGCCGGTTCCGGTCAGCGTAAAGATGCCGGGCACTACGGCTGCTGTAGTCAGCCCATTGAAAGTCCACGCCGTTGTCCCGTTACAGGCTACCGTTAAAGCTGCTGGCGAGGTGATATTGGCCGGCACTGCGTAGTTGATCTGACCGGCAACATAGGAACTCCAGCTAACCGCTGTCCCGTTGATGCTGACGACGGGAGCGGTGGCGCACGAGAAACCCGTCAGATACAGCGTTACGAGTTGATTGGGGGCTACCGTATGATCTGGTCCGGCCTGCGTTGCCGCATTCACCTGCTGGGGTAAGGTGGCGATAATCCCGGAGACGGACATCTTCACCGGAATGCTGACGCTGGCAACTCCCGTGCTGCTGACCACGATGGAATCCGTGTAAATTCCCGGTGTCGCCTTACTCGGATCCAGGGTTACGGTGATGGGAGTTGGAGCAATGCCAGAAGTGGGGTTCACAGTCAGCCAGCCAGCCGAAGAGGCCGAGGTTGCGGCGGTGAACGCCAGTCCGGGGGCGCCTGTCTGAATTATGTAGCCAGTGGCCGAACCAGCCGGATAACTGGAGGCCATAGAAATGGCCGTGGGATTTGCCGTGAGTACTG